>CAZZYB010000123.1:0-9387 GCA_964658125.1 uncultured Acetobacteraceae bacterium
GCTTTCAGCGTTAGCTCGAGATGATGATTCACCTTCCACCGCACCAGAACTGCGTTCCGCCCGAGGACGCTGTACTCCCCGGCATGTCCTCCGATCTGCTCAATCATCGGAAGTATCTCCTCCTTGCGAATCTTCAGGATCGCCTTGTACCAGTGGAGCCAATCAGCATGTACATCCTGAATGCTCTCGTCCCACTTTAGCTTGCCCAAGTGGAACGTCTTTTCTGCCAAGGGGTCCGGGATACGCTCACGCTGCTCAGGGTCCCGAAACTCCGGCAAGCTGGCGAACTCTTCACGGCGGCCCTTCCGCACCAATTCTGCGAGTTCCCCCTCGAAGTCGCAGAAAAACGGAAACGGGCTTGAGCTTCCCCACTCTTCACCCATGAAGAGCATGGGTGTTTGGGGAAGCAGCAGGTAGACGGCAGCAATGGCGTGTACAGCTTCTGGGGGAGCTATGGCGTTGATGCGTTCGCCGAAAGCACGGTTTCCGATCTGATCGTGATTTTGCATGAAGGCTACGAACGCGGTCGGCGGAAGGTGCGCCGATGGTTCGCCGCGTTCGGCTTCGATGCACTGCATTACCTGACCTTGGAATGCGAATCCTTCGGCTAGCGCGCGCCCCAGCTTGTCCATGTCTTCCACATAGTCCTGGTAATAGCCCTGAGCTTCGAGAGTGGCGGCGGTGTGGAGAACATGATGCATGTCATCGTTCCATTGAGCGGTGTATTCAAGCGGATTGCCCTCCCGGTCGCGCCCCAGACGACATGCCTCGTTCGATTCATTCTCAAGGATGAGATGGATAGGACGCCCCCAATCCTGGAGGCGCACGCGCTCCGCTAGTTCGTCGAGGAGATGCCTACCGCTATTGTCCTTGATCTGGTGAACTGCATCCAGACGCAGGCCGTCCAGATGAAACTCTTCGAGCCAGTAGAGTGCGTTATGAATGACAAATTCTCGCACGGACCTACTCCCTTCGGAGTCATAGTTGACAGCGTCGCCCCATGGAGTTTTGTGATTCTTGGTGAACGTCTGCGGAGCGTAGAGCGGCAGATAATTGCCGTCAGGGCCATAGTGGTTATAAACGACATCGAGGATGACCATCAGACCACGTTGGTGCGCCGCCTCGACAAGTGCTTTCAGGTCTTCCGGGCGGCCATACGAAGAGTCTGGCGCGTAGAGCAGAACGCCGTCGTAGCCCCAATTTCGAGAGCCCACGAAGTCCGCCACGGGCATGATCTGGATGGCAGTAACGCCGAGACCAACCAGATGGTCGAGTCTTTCGATTGCACCACCGAAAGTGCCCGCCGAAGTGAAGGTGCCGATGTGCAACTCGTAAATGACAGCTTCGGACCAGATCCGACCGCGCCAGTCAGCATCATGCCAGGCGTAAGCGGCCGCATCGACGACTTCACTGGGACCGTGTACGTCCTCCGGCTGGAAGCGCGAAGCTGGGTCTGGCACGCGGGTGCCGTCCGGCAGTACGAATCGATACCTGCTCCCGGGCTGGGCCTCGCCGGTCAGGAGTTCGTGCCAGCCTTCCGCAGACTGCTCCAGAGGAATTGGCTCATCGTGACCGTCAATCGCAAGCTCGACCCTGTCAACGCCGGGAGCCCAGAGACGGAATCGCACCGCAGCTTCCAGTACCTCGGCGCCATGAGGCATGTCGTGTACGCGATGGAGCGGTGCAGGGTTAGGGGTCTTGGTGAATTGAATATTGTGTTCTGGAGAGGTGACTGCGGTAGACATTGATATCCCATTGCCTCACGTGGAAAGTAGATTGGATTTTTCGGAAAAGGCTCCGCCGGAGCGTTCACACGGCTGTCTTCCCACTCAATACTGTGATCGATATAGGAGCTTGGACGTTGCTTCGAATGTGTTCGGACCGGTAGGCCACTCCATCTTCGCCACCCAGAGCCCAGCTAATCTTGGTGCTACGAAGAGCTCCGAATGCACGACCTCTTGCCTCATCGGTCTTTCGGTAAGCAGATGATGACGGGCCAGGCGCAAATACCCTTTGCTGCCGTTCTGACGATACCGAGCGGCAAATACAGGTCGCTCTTCCCTGACGGCGGGAACGAACCTGTGCGGTGGCTTGCATGGTCCGAGGGGAATCTCCGCACGTCGAGCCACGATCGGTGGAAGAACCCTGCGTTTTCCTGAACGAAGTCCGTCTCGTGAAATTTTTGAACCAAGCGAAGCGAGTCATACACATGACCAGCCGGCTGCAGAGCGTCTCTCTTGTCTGAGAAGGAGACCATGGCGCCCCCAAAGAATCAGTCCATGCCAGATGACACGTCGTTCCTTACGACTACTATGCACATGAAGGTTTGCGCTCGGGGGCACAGTACGTCCGTTGGAGGGCACGCCAAGGACATTCAATTTGCATCCGACGGTTGCGTATGCCGAAATAACCGCGCGTCGGAGCTCCAGCAAGCCGCGCTTCTCGAGGCCACGGGCCACGAGAGTCACTGTGGACGCCGAATTTCAGGTATCAGGGGAGGCCTTACATAAGGCAAAACTCTCAACCCACGGATTGGGGTCAGGGCGCTCAACCGCGATGGAATCTGAGTACCGAATCCGGGAGACATTTATGGGCTACAGGGCTCCTGGGCATCTCTGTAGAACTGACACCTCGCGGTATTGACAATCAGCCGGGCTTAGCGTCGTCGCCATGAATGAAGGTGTTCGTTTCGTTGCGCCGCTGCGTCAAGAGTGCTATGACTTCGGTCAGAAATTCGACTTCATCGACCGGGTCAAGTCGCTCCTTCCCCGCGGCGATAACGCTCTCCGCCCATAAGTCCGCGTCTCGCAAGGCGTCTTCTTTTTTAACGGCGTTGTTGTGTCCCTGGTCCATCGCCATGTTTCCTCCCGGGTTACTTTGCGCGGGTCTTTTGTCGTTCCGCAGCGCAATGTATTTGATGTGACGCAGATGGTCGGCGTTCGTCCATTCGAGGAATTCGAAGGAGGCAATCAGTTCGGGTTCACGGCTAGGCTTCTGGACAAAATGTCATCTAGCCCCTGAACGCCTGTCCGGAGACGATCGAGCTTCCCCAATTTGATTCGTAGTCATCCAAAAAATCTTTCAATGCAAGGTCTTGCGCGAGCGGCTGGATTTCCGCCTGCCTGATCGCAACCTGCTCGCTATGAGATGCAATCTGCGTGAAAATCCGCAATAGATGGACGGGCGCAGCTATATTCTTAGCGCGCCAGTTGATGTGCGCTCGCGGAATGGGCATCGAACGTATGGAAGCCGGAGGAAACAGCAGATGGTGATTGCAAGCTGGAACGTGAACTCGATCAAAGCAAGACTTGGCCACGTCAAAGCTTGGCTTGAAGAGCGGTCGCCAGACGTCATGCTCCTTCAAGAACTGAAGGGGTCGGACTTCCCTTCGGAGCCGTTTCGCTCTTTAGGTTACGAGAGTGTCGCAGTGACACAAAAGGCTTACAACGGCGTTGCGATCCTCTCGCGGCTGCCCGTGAAGGCGGTCAGCAAGAGCCTGGCCGGTTCGGAGGTAGACACACATGCTCGCTTCCTTGAAGTCATCATCAAAGACATCCGAATCGTGAATATTTACCTGCCTAACGGAAATCCGATCGGCACGGAAAAGTTCGAATACAAACTCGACTGGATGGATCGGTTGAAGGTACAAATGAAGCGTTGGCTGACCTGCGAAATTCCTACCGTTGTGGGAGGGGACTTCAATGTGATTCCAGAAGATATCGACTGTCACAAACCGGCATCGTGGATCGGTGATGCGCTGTTTCAACCTGAACCCCGCGCTCGTTATCAAGGGCTACTTGACCTCGGCTACATCGACGCGTTTCGCTCACTTCATCCGGACGAAAAAGGTCAGTTCACATTCTGGGACTATTTCCGTCGGGCATTTGAGCACAATCGCGGGATTCGCATAGATCACTTCCTGCTGTCGCCAATGTTGGGCAGCCGGCTACAATCATGCGAAATCGATAAAGCTCCCCGGGGCCTTTCCAAGCCCTCCGACCATACCCCAATTGTGCTGACTTTGGACTGATAGAAGCGCTACTGCGCAAGATTACCATCGTGGACGCCGTCGGAAATCGGTTCCCTTTTTCCGGGGAATAGACCCTATGCTTCCTCAACAAATCGTGCATCACTCGAATCGTAGTACGCGAGGCATAGCCCACCTCGCGGTCCAACTCGCTGTCCACTTTGGAACATAGCCGATCACGTAGTCGATCCAGTTCACGTTGAGCCTTTCAGCCATCCTGCGGGTACCTGGCTCGGTAAATTGTGATTCCCGCAAATGCGCCGAGGCAGCCCGCCAAGCTTACAAGACATAGCTGAACGCCTACGGAATGAAAGAGTGCTGCGACAGCGCCGCAAGTGCCGCCCAGCGCAAGCAATAAGAGAAGTCGCAGCTTCGCTTGTCGGGGTAGGGGCCTGGTGGTCATGCCACGAGTGTGCTCTCACATGAACGCCGATGCAAGTGGAAGTGGGCACGCGCCCTCGTCAAGCCGTCACGCAACCGACCACATTGCAGGATTAGTCAGCATAAACGCACTTGTGGTGTGTTTGGCGGACGGAAGAGGCGATTTCGGGATGATGCAGGGGAAGGAACGGCCCCGACACACGCTCCGGAGCAGCGTGTGGAACAAAGAGGGATGAGGATAGAAAAACCCAAAGGTTTCTCCCGCTCCGGGATCTCATGGGAAAAAGTGCGTGAGTCCGTGCTGTCGAAGGTTGTGTTCGCATGGATCGCGCAGGTCAGAAAACCCTTACCGAGAGAACTGGACGGAGCCAATGAACCAGCTCTCCGAGCGAGAAATCGGTTTCCTCCTCAGGTTCTCGCCACCACGGGGTGTTTTCGCTTTGCAACGCTGCAACGGGCTGGACTGCGTGAGCACGACGGACTGTCGCAGCCAGCTTCCAACGATCCAAAGTGGATGACTTTGCCTTTTTCGGTCCACTACTTGACACACGAGTCTCAGAAGGGGACCTTTGCTCCTAACCCGCGAGTGCTGCGGCTGGGGTCACCTGAGAAACCGCACTCGGCAAGAAGCATGGAAAATCGCGGATCCGAGCGGAGAAAGTCCCACTTGGGATCAATAGTCAAAAAGACCAAGTGGACGTCATGCTCATCTTTCGCTCGTCGTAGCCATTCGAAAGCAAGGTCATTCTCCCGAAGTCCGGCATACACCAGCGCCCGTGCATACGGCGGTACAAAACGGACTTCGGCTATCGCATCGAAGGTACGGAGAATCTCCTGCGCCTCCCACGACCGACCTACGGTCGCAGCCAGATACCCACGGAGCGAGAGTGTCTTCGAGTTGCCTCCGCTCAGCCTCGCCGCTTGGTTTAATGATTCCGTAGCAGCATCAGTGGATCCTGTGTCGAGTAGCGCTTGGGCCAGCTGAAGGTGTCCGATCCAAAACTCGGGATCAATCACAATCGCCTCCCGTGCAAATTCAATCGCGGCTGCCGGGTCACGAGCCGCAAAGGCGATCTGCGCCGAAAGTGCACGATTCATCGCGTTCAAAGGATCTAGTTCGCGTGCCCGACGAATAGCCTCGTTTGCCCCCCGATGCCTGGATTGATGCGAGAGCAGAATCCCCAACATTCGATAACCAAACGCGTAGCTTCCGTCCTGCGCCAGGGCCTTGCGGTATGCCTTCTCCGATTCCACCCAATCCCAGCCTAACCAGAACGAGAAAAAGCCGAGCGATGTCTGCGACTCTGCAAGATCTGCATCGCAACGTACCGCATGTGCCGCCGCGGCCTCGGCACGCTCGAGCAAGCTCCCTGCCGGAACATCACCCGTTACAGGACTCGAACACAGCGCGTCCGCTATCCCCGACCACGCCAGTGCATAGTCCGGATCGAGTGCTGTCGCCTTCGTGTAGTATTCGATCGCTTTGCGAGTCGTGATGGGTGTGAACTGGTTCCAGAAATAACGACCGCGCAGGTAAAGGTCGTAGGCCTCAGCATTTTGCGAATGACGATTTTCCAACGCGCGTAGCCGCACCGGCGAGATGCTCAGCCGAACCTGTTCGGCCAGAGCATCCGCAAGCTGACGCTGCAGCGCCAGGAGGCTTCTCGGTTTGCCATCATAAGTGGCCGACCACATGAGCGCCTGATCGGTGGCGCGGATGAGCCGAGTCGTAATCCGCACATGCTCTCCTTCGGTGCGCAACGAACCCTCGATGAGGTAAGCAGTACCGAGCTCCCGGCCGATCTCGGTCAGCGTCTGTTTTGTATCCCGGTACGCCATCATCGTCGTGCGCCCGATCACACTGAAATGCTCTGGATCGATCTGGCCCAATGTCGCAATTGACTCTTCGGTCAGCCCATCCGTTAGATAAGCCCGTTCTGCATCCCCGCTCAGGTTGACAAACGGCAGCACCCCGATACTGATATGCTCCAGACTCTCGAGCTTCCCTTCGCTTTCCCTTCGGTTGTCAGCCCGAAGCACAGCGGTAAAGCAGTATCCCCTGCCTGGGACTGTAGCGATATAGCGGTTCTCTCCGCGAGCCTCACCGAGCGCGCGCCGGAGCTTGGAGATATGTTGCGTAAGGTTGTTCTCTTCGACAATCGTATCCGGCCAGACCGCGCCAAGGAGGTCCGCTTTCTCCATCACCTGCCCTCGGTGCATGACCAGCACAAGTAGTGTCTCGAAGGCTTTGGAATTGAGATGGATTTGCTGTCCGTTGCGAGTCAGAGAGCGTTTCCCGGCATCCACGCAGAAGCGTCGAACTCAAAAAGCTGTCTCGATCTCTCAGCTGTCACTGGAAAGTCTCCAAACACAATCTTTCATATCTCTTCAGTTTTATCCAAGGACGTAACCGGGTGGCAAAAGCCAAGCTGTCTGTGACGCTTCGGAAATAAACCTTGAGGCGTTCAAAGGGGATCCATATGACTCAACTCAGACTCAAAATCGTTCTTGGTACCGTGATTAGCGGAATTGCGCTGCAACTGGCCGGTTGCACCGCCATGGAGACCGCTCAAGCAGCAGAAACCCCATCACTCGTCGGCACGTGGCAAGTGCAGATCAGTCTCAAGGACTGCACTTCCTCCGCACCGCTGGGGCAGCCCTTCCAATCCTTGCTGACATTCGCTCAGGGCGGGACTATGACAGAAACCACTTCAAACCCGGGGTTCTTTCCGGCGCAGCGGGGTCCCGGCCATGGAAATTGGACCTCCACAGGAGATCGTCTCTACACCGCGTCCAGCATCGCCCACATCACCGGAAACGGAGTGCTAGCCAAAATTCAGACGATCACTCAGACGCCCATTCAGATGACCGGAGACAACACCTTTCTGACCCCCTCGGCTACGGTAAAGTTCTATGCGCCGGATGGCACCCTACTTACCTCCGCGTGCGCTGTCGCAAACGGAAAGCGATACGGGATCGACGGCACTCTCTAGATCACATCGAAGACCGCCCGGAGCTGGGCCAAATCACGCCCAGCCCGCGAGGGTTCTCCACCGGCAACCAATACACCCTTTCCCGTCCAACTCTGAACCCACTGCATCCACGAAGGCCCTGTCAAAATCTCCCTATCATCCATAAGGTGGTTCTCGAACCGCCGACAATCGGGGACGCAATCATTCCGAGCCGATCGGCGGTCTCCACCCACGCAGAATTATTTGTAGACATAAGAGTGCAATCCTTGGCTGCGTTTAGCAGCAATGGAGAGTGGTTAGTTCCAGCAGGGACGGAGAAATGTCACGCAGAGCAAGAACCGCTCTTGCCCTGCGTGATGATCTGTTTGTTGCTAAAAGTGGAAGCCGACCTCCGCCGTCAGTGCTCGCGGTGTTACGTAATGCGTTCCGCTGAACGTCGAAAGGAAGTTATACAGGGCGACCTTGTTCGTCAGGTTCACCGCTGTCACACGAAGACTGACACGATGCTTATCGCCATGGAAGAGATTGTCTTCTCCAACGGAAAGATCAAACAGGTTGCGATGTGCGATGCGCGGTGGGTTCTTGTCATCGTCCTCTTTGTTTGGAGCAGGGATGTTGACGAGTTGAGACGTGAGTTGGTTGGCCAGGCAAAGATTCGGCAGCGCAACAAACGGCGTCGCCTTGACGCCATTGCAGGTTAGACCGGCTTGAAACTGCTGATCAGCTGTCAATCCACTCAAGTCGATGAAATTCTGACCGCCCATGACAACGCCGCCGCACGGACTGTTGGCACCAGTTGGGTTGAAGCATGGGACCGAGCCGGCTGTAAGACCGCTATCGAAGCGCCAGTTGAAACCGATGAAAGGACCATTCTTGAAGGGGGTTTGATATTGCAGGTGGGTCGTTTGATTGAAGCGCTCGTCGTGATCAATACGGAACGGAAAGCCGCTTTGCCCGACCGTAGCGCCTGCGCCTGCGCTCTGCGGTGGGAAGAAGCGGGCAGCTACGCCCGACATAACAACGAACGCTGTCAAGTTGTGAAAGTTAGGCACGTCCGCGCGCAGAGCGAAACCCGGAATCTTCGAGTTGTGCCAGTCGATCGGGAATGTAATTGGCGTGTTGCCGACCACGCTGAAGTCGAACGCGTTATGTGTGTATTTCCAGATGTAGTCAGCACTCACAACCAGGTTCTTGCCGAAGGCCTGCTGTAAGCCGGCGTGAAATTCATTCTTGAAGCCCGGTTGCACAATCGCGTCGCCACCTTGGCAAGCCAGTAGCGGATTGAGGATTGCGTTACCGCAACCCTGACTGGAGATGACCAGGTTTTCATTGAAGGGAGTTTCGAGCGTTCGTGCATAGGAAGCTCGGAGCACCGTCCCGGTCTTCTTGATGCTGTACGCCGCTCCCAAACGAGGTTCCGCCTGGCGCGCCGTACTGAGCCCGTTATAAAGGTCGCCACGAATGCCCACGTTGAAGTTCCAGTTCCCGGCCTTGATCTGGTCCTGCACATACAGCGCAAGCTCCTTGATGTCCGCATGACCGAAGTAGCTGAATAGTCCGCCGCCACGGGTGAGGTCAAAAGGCCGAAGATCGGGATCGAACGTTCCACCGAGGGCTGGATCGTTGGAAACGAGGCCAGCGGCGGCACATTGTCCCGGATTGCTGAAACCGCTCTGGCCAGCGCCGTTTGCATCGACGCACGGAGCATTGAAGGTCGAATCCACAATGCCAAGTTGATCATGTTCCCGCAGAAAGGTATGCGAGTATACCGCGCCCATTTTGATCGTGTTATGACCTTTTACGTAGGACAGATCGCTATGGACACCGGCGTTCGTCAACTGCCGCTGCTGCGCTATGGATTCCGTACCCAGCGGACTGAGATCGGCCAGCAGGTTCTTGCTTGGGTAATAGTTGTATTGGTCGCGACGGACGTACGGAGAAAAATTGAAGACCGCGTTCACTCCGAAGATGTGGGTGAAAGTTGGGGCGATGTTAAACGTTTCGATC
>CAZZYB010000124.1:0-8079 GCA_964658125.1 uncultured Acetobacteraceae bacterium
CGCTGAGGCAAGTCCCGGGACCGGTGGCCGGAGTGACGCTGCAGTACGCCCCGGGATGAAGCGCCTGAACTTGGTTGTTGATCTGCGTATTCGGAGACGTCTGATCAAATGCGTAATTGAGCTTGTTGTGGCGTTCCGTCGGAGCCTGAAGAATGTCGTAACGAATGCCGATGTTCAGGGTCATCTTTGGAGTAATCTTCCAATCGTCCTGAGCCCACCCAGAATAATAATGCTGAGAAATAAACGGCGAGATTGAATACTTGAGGCTTCCGGAGTTGGCGTCGCCGATCAAGAGTGAGGCGATGCCGTTGCCGGACGTAGCGCCCGCAGCGTCTCCTCCCTGAGCGTTGTTGTTATAGAACTGCTGCGTGTATTGCCTCGTAAACGAGAAGGTCGGATTGCTGACAGTGCCTGGGTTCGCGACCTGATAAAGCCGCATATCAAAGCCCGCCCGAACTGTGTGGCGGCCCCGGATGATTGTAATGCTGGGCTGATAGCTAAGGACGTGGTTGATCGTATAGTTGCCCGGATTACCTGCGCTAAAGTCAACATACCCTGTTCCGGTAATGTTAGGAAAGAAAGAGGGGATCCCGACCAGATCACTCTGGTAGTGGGACGAAAATCCAAGTGGTCCCGCAAAGTTACCGGCGACACCACTGAGCAAGCCTAGTTTCAGATTGCTGACATTTACCTTGTTGTCTAGGATGAAGGTCGGAGAAAACGTGTGAACTTCATCAATGGCGTAAGTTTGAGTCTTAGGCTGAATCTGGTGGAACGCCTGATTGGAGGCGTTGGTGATTCCGGTCCTGTTTTCGGTCGCGTAACGCTCAAAACCGCCCCAACGAATGCTGCCGCGATCGTTCGGTCCGAAATTATGCTCCAGCTTGATCAACCCGGTGCGGGAAAGGTCGTACTCGACGCCTTGGGTGACTAGGTTGTTCGTGAACGGTGAGACGCCTGGGCCGGGGTCGTGGTTCGGTGTCGTCCCGGCATAATACTGCGCGAGCGCCAAACCGACGGGGTTGAGGTGACTGCACTGCGTGTTCGGGGGAGTGGGAGTGCAGGTAGCTGGAATGATGTTGCCTGCGAACGGCAGGTGAACCGTTGTTGATCCAGGGACATACTGCAACGGATCATAGATGATGAGTGGTTGTAGCGTCTTCGAGGTAGTGTTGTAGTACTGTGCGGTGGAAAAGTCTCCGGTAAGCCAACGGGGGTCGGGGATGGAACTGGTGGTCAGGCCGGAGTCCGGGAGGTTTTCGTACCCTTGCTCCCATTGGAGGGTGAAAAAGGTCTTATCCCGGCCGTTGTAGACGTGAGGAACGTAGACTGGGCCGTCGAGTTCAAGACCGAACTGGTCCCGTTTATGTTGGGGCTTTACAATCGGGTTAGCCGGACTAATTGCGTGATTGTAGTCATTTCCATAGTTGTTCGCGTCCAGCCACGGACGTCGCGCATATTCATACATGTCCCCGTGGATCTTGTTCGTGCCGGACTTCAAGGTGACATCGATCGCACCACCTCCTGCGCGTCCGTACGACGCGTCGTATGGATTCAGAACGACTTTGAACTCAGCAACGGAATCGAGTGGAGGAACAAACCCTACGGCGAAACCGCTCGGATTGTCGTTGGTGGCACCGTCTAGATTCTCCTGTATGTTGGAGCCCGACACCCCGTTTGAATGAAGATCGGCTCCTACGTTATCTTGGCTGCGCGTAAATTGAGGATTGTGAAGGTTCGTTCCCCCGGGGCTCAATCCAAAGAACTGGAGAACGTTGCGGCCGTCGGAGGGAAGCTCCTGAACTTGCTCGGAACCAATGATCACGCCGCGGTCTGCCTTCGCGAGCTCGATCTGCGATGCAGAAGTGTCTACCGTCACCGTTTCGGTCACCCTTCCGATCGAAAGCGCGAAGTCGATCTTGGCACTCTGGTCGGTAGCGAGGGGGATATGGGTCTTGATGACTTCGCCAAAACCTTTCATTGACACTGTGATTGTGTAGGTCCCTATCTTCAAATAGGGGGCAGTGTAGTCGCCGGCCCTGGTGGTCTTGACGACGACGTCTTCTCCCGTATTCTCGTTATGGATTGTGACCGTCGCCCCAGCGATTACCGCGTGCGCGCTGTCGGCCACACTTCCAACAAACTGCTGCGTAGATTGCGCAATCGCGCTTCTCGCGACGAGCGCAATCAGGCAGCAACAGGCTGTCAACACGGCAGTTCGAACCAGTCCACGTCCTGCAGATCTGTCTGTAGGATTCGGCGAGAACCTACGTAGCGTTACCATACTATCTCCATTCTTTTCAAACCCTTATTGCGCGAGGGTTGTCGATGCTGCGGGCAACTTCGCCCCACTGGCCGTGCTTCCTTGAGCCGTTCTGACAACGTTGTCTCATAGGAGCAAACTAAACCCGTGACAACGCTGTCGTATGGTCGTCAAGAGATATACCGTACCAATATTTCAGTTGTCAACTGCTGTTTCTTACGACCCGCTTCCGAACACATCGAACCCTCGCGTATTGTTTCGAGCCATTGACATAGTTCTCAGGGCTAAGCCGGCCTCGACTAAACAAGGCGTTCGAAAGCGGATGCATCACTTCAGAAAAGGTCGCAACGCTTCACTTGGAAGCGTGTCGTAAAGCGGCCGCGCCGGCTTCACTTCCGGATTCTCATCCGCGACCGATATTGCCAGTACGCGAATGTTCTCGTTGCCTGGCAGCCTGATGGTCTTCGCTCCCGGCGGAAGGTCGATGGCATATCCGAAGAGATAGGAAAAGGCGTAATCTACGTTCTTCCCATCAGCGTCGTGGTGGTGGCTGGCATACCAGGCCAGATCGGCCCGTTTAATAAAGCCGGGAGTCAACCCGGTCATCTCGCCATAGTGATCGTGCGATATGTCCTTGGAACTCCATTGACGGTTGTCCCATTGGCCGATGAATCCGCCCCAGTCCTGAATGTTCAACTCGGTCTTCTTACCCCCGGCCTCGAACACCGCTTTCTGATCGCCATTCACCGCCGCGGCAAGCAGGTAAACTCGGTTGTACTGACCGGAAGGCAGACCAATCGTCTGCCCCTTAGCAACCACCGCGTTGGCTACCCCGCTCTTAGCTGAAGCCAATTGAAAGCGAACATCGTTGAACTGGATCTGCGCGGGAAGCATCTCAGCGGGCAGCGAGTTTCCTTTGCCATCGAATCCGGCCGTGGAATGGTCGCCATCGTCGCTGGCTGTTGCGACATCGTAGGTGAGTGCGACCGGCGTGGAACGCACTCCCGCAGCGGTGGCGCGAGGTGCTGTAAGGCGGAGCGCGAAGGTGCGCGGCTCATACCGCCCAAACGATGTGACGAGCGAACCGTCGATCACGACAGCAGCTCCAACGGGCTGTTCCTGGCCGTTCACTTCGCGTGCACTGGCGATGGCCGAGGCAAACGACAGCTTCACATCCGGCTGGGGTTTGCCATCCAGCTCCACGAGCCGAACGATCACTTCGTCGCTAAGCTCCGCTTTCTTCACGGCCAGAATACGAATGCGAGGATTGCTAACCTTCAGCAGGGAGAACGTCCGACCCGATGTGCCGTTATGTTTGGGCGTCGTGAAGGCAAAGAGCGGCGCGTTGAGCCGTTGTGCCTGCCAGTCGGTCTGCGAAGTGCGCCAGTCGGCAACATGACCCGCAAGCCCGTACACAAACTCATGATGCCCAATGTCCTGCGTTGCCTGGTCCGTGTACCCACCGGCAGTGCCCGGTGTGCGAAGAAGGGTCAGGCGCAGCGTGTTGTCGTTCGGCTTGTCGGAACCGTTCTTGCTGTCGGTCAGAATTGTTACACCATACTGTCCGCTCGCATCGGTCAGGTCGACCCATTGGTGCGACGGAACTTCGAACTTCTTCGGCTGCGCAGTGGGGCGCTCAATGGTGCCGATGTCCCAGTTGTACGTGGCCATTTCATTCGACGCGGTAAGTGGGAACGTCGCTTTTAGATTCGACTCCCGCGTCTTCCAGTCGATCACATTGCCGAACTCAACCCGCTTACCGCCGTCACCTGCGGAAAGACTGATCTTCTGGACGAAGCGGGAACCTTCGGTCTCTCTTGCCACTTCAATAGCAACCCGTACCGGACCATCTTCTACAACCCGAACCTGCGCGGGACCCGAGACGAATGCCTTGGGCGCCGCTTGCTCCTGCTCCCAATCCATATTCCACGCAGGCCACTGCGCCGGATTGTCATACGAGATGGCGAGGCGCGCGGGAGCCGCCAGCAACTCTTTGCCGCTCGTCTTGTCGAACACGCTGGCGACGTCTCCGTCCTGATTCAAGCTCACACGGTAGTACGCGTTCTCAAGCCCATCCTTGGAAACATGCAGCGACGACGAAGCGGCTGGCCGTTCCGCTGGCTGCACATCATAGACCGCGTAACCCACCGAAGGCACACTCGCCGCAAAGATGACCTTGTCCCCGGATATCTGCGCCGGAACCTCCTTGCCGTCGGGGCCTGTTACCCGCACTGCCTGAGGCATCCCATTGGGGAAGTCGACCTTCGCCTCCACCACGTCTTCGCGGGCGATATTGAGTGAATTGAAAACAACCAGCGGCACGCCTTGGGTCGCTGTGTTCAGAGTTGCCGCTACACCTTCCGTTGCGCTGTTCAGCACATCGGCGAACTGGTTCAAAGCGATGACATCGTCATTCCACGCAAACTCATACGACTTTGGCGTCGCGGTCCCGGCTGCGAGATCGTGAAAGTGCGCTCCCATTGCCAAAGTCCACGCATCGTTCAACCGCTGTAGCGGATACGACCGCGCACCCAGCCACTCCGCGAGGATCGACGTCTCTTCCGCCGCATTGGCCAGCAACTCCGCGTGGCGGATCCAGCGCTTCTGGTACGCCTGCGACGTAAGCGATCCAGCCGAGTGATTCGTCAACTCCATTTCGCCGGTATACCGCGGAAGGCGCGCCGTCTGTGCGGGCGTGATATCCAGAAACATCTGGTCGGCCTTGGCCGACACCACATGCACCGGCCCTTCTCCCATCCGGACAGCTTGCCCCTGCGACGTGAGGCTGGCCGTGCCTTTCGTGACGATCGCCTCCAGCCGCTTGACGGAGTCCTCCCGCGGAGCGCCACCAATGTCCCCCGTACCGTAATAGTGGTAGTCCGTAAAGAGTCCGCTGACTTCGCCATTGTGCGCCACGCGAGCCGCCCAGTCGCCCTGGAACCTTGATAAGTCCCGGTCCTTTTGCGCATTGATCGTGTCGGTGCGCTCCCGCCGCAGGCGGTCGCGTTCCTCCTCGTCGGCGATGATGATCGGCTGTCCACTCTCCCGTTGCGCACGCATTCTTGCCTGTACGTCGGTGATCTTCTTGTCCAGATCGGCGAGCGTTGAGTTCGACCGCTGCGGCGCGAGAGGCGTGCTGAGGTCGGTGGTAATGTCTCCGTTATAGCTGCCGGGATTCAACCCGGCCAGAACGCTGTGACCGTCCGGCCCCACCCAGACACCCACGTTGAATGGCGTGCCTTCGGGCGTCCTTTCCGACGATTGCAGGCCTCCTGCATTAGCAGAAGAACCCCAGACCAGCTTCTGAGTGGAGAAACCTTTTACACCCGAATGGGCCAGAATGCTTGGCAACGAAGACGGAAATCCGAAGCAGTCCGGCAACATGTATTCGGCGCTGGCCTTGCCAAACTCTTTCCGAAACCAGTTGTTTCCGTACAGCACCTGACGAATGATGGCCTCCGCGCTGGGTGCGTTTACGTCGCCCTCCTCCATCGATGACCCCGCCGGGAACCATCGTCCCTGGTCGACATACGTCTTCATCCTTGCGAAGTCGGCCGGGAAATATTCCTTCATCAGCCGATAGCGGTTGGCGCCGCTGAAGTTGAACGTGTAGTGCGGATACTTGTCGAACAGTTTGAAGTTGTCCTCCATGGTCTTGCGAAGGTACTCGTCAATGACCTGCGGATACTCCCACCGCCATTCCGTATCGAGATGGGCATAACCTACGACATACAAGGTTGGTTGTTTGCTGAGATCCGGCTTTTCGGTTGTTTGTGCTTGAGCAAGGCCGGTCAAGAAAAAGGCTAATAGCAACGCAGGCTTCAATCTAAGGTGTGACGTCGTCATTGGGACTCTCCAAAGGTCGCATAAGGTAGAACTAAGATAGAACGAAAAGTGGCGTAACAAACGTTGCTGGCATTAGTAAGCGTGCTTGAGCTTTGCTCTGTGATGAATCGTGTCAGCACCTATAAGGGCGTCAAGGGCCGAAGTCTGGCTCGCCGCGTTGCTGGATTCGAAAGGACCAGACCAGCGCTCACTCAGTTGGAAGTTAGGTCCACGCGCATCCTTCCACAACGCATCGGCGTTCTTATCGATAAAGGTCTCGTAAGCGACCTGCGGGCGCAACTGATTGAGCAGGAGCAGGTTCCGCACAAAGATGCCCTTGAACTGCACCCCATCGGCGCCACACTTGGGTTCGCATGGATCATGTAGGATGCCATTCGTATCGACGAGCTGATTGATGGCAGCAGTGGCAATTTTCTCGGCGGCCTGCCTCAGAGCCGGATCATGGTTTGCCGAAGATAACTCGGCAAGTCCACCCAGAACGACACCTTGGTTGTAGGTCCAGGTTGTCCGGCCATTGTTGGTGCAGCTTGCGGCCGCGCCTGCTGCGCGAGCTATCTTGAGGCCGTCATTCACGAGACCCTTGGCGTTGATCATGCCGGTGCCCTCAAACCACTTCCACTCCCGGTTTCCCCACGTGCGATATTCGCGACGCTTCGTACCCGATGAGCGGTTTGCCAGATGAGCGGCCACGGAAAGAAACAACTCATTCGCGATCGCGTTCTTGTAGTTCCTGTCTTTGCTCCACCAGATGCCGCCCCCGCAAGTGTTGTCCCATTCTGTCGCCATGTCGGCGAAGATCGATTCAGCCATGGCAAGGTAATCTTTGTTCTTCGTAAGATCGTATGCGTCAATCCATGCCAGCGCCCACCACCCCTCATCATCCAGATACTTGTTGAGGAATCCGGTGCGGGGCTTTTTATCTTCGGTCGTTTTCTGCGCCGCGGTAAAGGTGTTCGCGAGCACCTGGTCGTACTCTGTGGACTGGCTCACTCGGGCGTAATCCACCAGCACCGTGGTGGCGTTGGCTGAGTTCCACCATCCAGTCGTTCGGTAGAGGCCTGTTGATGGCTCGTACCACGTCTGGAGAGTTTGAACTGCGTCCTTCGAATGCTGTAGGTAGGTTACGCCGACGGCCGGAGGGGCCGACACGCTTTGACGATTCCGGACACGGGAAGCGGCGCAGCCGGACAGAAGTCCTAGCGCAAACAAAGCAGTGAGACGAATCGTGGCTGGTTGCAACATAGTCCGCTTTCTGTGTGACAGTCAGTCACCATAGATTTTCGCGCATTGTAAATCGCATGACTCGATTTTCAGCATGTGCTGTAGTCCTTCCAGCGAGACCCGCTTGGTTTCCGAAAAGAAAAGAAGCACTACGACAAATTGCAGCAACATCATCGCGGCGAAGAACGCCAATGGGTATGCGCCTGACCGTGACGCCATCACTGGAAAGATGCCCGACAGGATTGCGTAATTCCGGTCGTGGTTCCGGCTATCACGGCGGTGGCAAAGCCGAAGAGGAGACCTCCAAGCGCCCCGACGAATGTGCTTCGGAGGACGTATCTATTGACGGACAAGTGTTTCCCTCATTGATTCCAGGTTAGAAGCTGCAACCTTGAACGGTGTCGATCAAACGAGCATTCAACATTTTTTGACAACGTTGTCGAAGCCGTCTCGAAACGTATATGATTTGGCTGCACAAAGTCAACATCCTACAAAGCAGCGTTCTTTGAGGCTGTTCAGAAGGGATCCCTCTCCCTGCACGAACCGCCTTCTGAAAAGCGTGTCACGATGCAAGGGCACCGGAAGCTGTCGTAAAGCAAAAGAGTAATGAAGGACCAGGTGAGCTTTAGATTGATGAACCTAACAAGAAGAACGCTAATCTCTGAAGCAGGCAAGCTCATGACGGGCGCCGCCGCGATGTCGCTCATTCCGGGTCCCGTCTTTGGGATGACCAGCAGCTCAGTCGAATC
>CAZZYB010000124.1:8089-9337 GCA_964658125.1 uncultured Acetobacteraceae bacterium
TCGAAACGTCCCCCTTTGGGCGACCGGAAATTCAGCAGCATTGCGGTCGAATCCTACATCAACTCGATCAAACGAATGATTCCTGACCCTATGTTGGCGGCCATTTTTGAAAACTGCTTTCCGAACACCCTTGACACGACCGTCCAGCCAGGAAAGTTTGAAGGTAAGCCTGACACTGCGGTAGTTACCGGAGACATCGCAGCCATGTGGCTGCGCGACTCCTCAGCTCAGGTTTGGCCATATCTTCCATTGACTTCAAAAGATCACCCGCTGCGAGACCTTATCGAGGGAGTCATTCGCCGGCAGACGCGCTGTCTGCTCATCGATCCCTATGCAAACTGCTTCATGGCGGACTTGAACGCACCGCCGCTGGAAGGCAGCCGCAAGGATCGAACTGAAATGAAGCCAGGCGTGGGCGAACGCAAATATGAGTTGGACTCTCTTTGCTATCCGATACGCCTCGCTCATGGTTACTGGAAGCACACCGGCGACACCGCACCTTTCGACTCTGCATGGAAGCTTGCGATGCAGACGGTCCTTACCACGATGCGGGTGCAACAGCGTAAGCACGGGGAGGGTCCGTATCGCTTCCAGCGAGAAGCTGCCAACCCAACTGACTCGCTCGTGAATGCTACCGGCAACCCAATGCGACCCGTCGGCCTCATTGCCTCTGCCTTTCGTCCATCCGATGACGCCTGTGTCTTTCCATTTCTGGTGCCCGCAAATCTCTTCGCTGTCGCTTCTCTAAGACAGCTGGCTACGATGTCGAACACGATTCTTCATGATGCGCGGATGGCGAGTGAGGCCTCCGATTTAGCGGATGAAGTTGCTGCAGCGTTGCGGCAACACGCCATCGTTCCTACTTCTGCGGGTACGATTTGGGCTTATGAGATCGATGGGTATGGAGGTCGTTTATTGATGGACGATGCAAATGCTCCGAGCTTATTAAGTCTGCCGTATCTCGACAGCTCACCGGATGCAGCACTCTACGCACGAACCCGAAACTTTGTCTGGAGTGAGCAAAACCCATGGTTCTTCCGCGGAAGCGCGGGAGAAGGAATCGGAGGGCCACACGTCGGCCGCGACAGCATCTGGCCCATGTCGCAAATTCTGTATGCACTCACCAGCGACTCGGCCCGTGAGATCTCGCATTCGATCCAAATGTTGAAGTCCTCCGCCACTACTACCGGGTTCATGCATGAGTCCTACAACCGGGAGAATTCGGCGAACTTTACAAGAGCTTGGTTC
>CAZZYB010000125.1:0-9333 GCA_964658125.1 uncultured Acetobacteraceae bacterium
GCCACTTGGTGAGGGTGCCTTCGGTGATGGATTCGCCCATCTGGGGCATGACTACGTCGGTCGGCATCGGTGACATCTCCGGGTGTTAAAGGCGCATTGAGGCGCAACTAGGGATTATACGGCGGTGAACGGCGGTCTGAAATTGCGTGACGTTCGGTTAGCGAACTGCGGCTTCTGTAGCGGCCAGGAGTTCATCGAGAGAGTCGACCGCAAGCATCTGACGCTGAAAGACGCGCCCGAAGTTGCGCGCGACGCTATCGGCAGTGCGCGGCATGGTGGGGCTGGTTTCAGGATCGGCTTCGTTTTCGAGTGACGTAACGGTTCGGTCGGTGATGCCGCAGGGGACGATCCAGTCGAACTCGCGGAGGTCGGTGGTTACGTTCAAAGCGAAGCCATGGGATGTGACCGCCTGGGAGACATGGATGCCAATTGCGGCGATTTTCTTTTCGGGGATTGTTCCTCCGGGGATCGTCCATACGCCGGTGCGTTTGCAGATGCGCTGCGCGGAAACGCCGAAGTCTTTGCAAGTGAGGATGAGCGCCTCTTCGATCAGACGGACGAAGTCTACCGGGCCGAGGTGAGGACCGCGCTTACCGGGGAGGTCTCCGCGGAGATCGAAAATGGGGTAGCCGACGAGTTGGCCGGGACCGTGGTAGGTGACGTTTCCTCCGCGATTGATCTCGTGGATCTCGACGGCTTTTTGCGCGAGGAGCTCGTCGGTCGCCAGGATGTTGGCTCGCGTGGCGTTTCGACCGAGGGTGAGGACCGCGGGATGCTCGAGGAGCAGGAGGGTGTCGCCGATCTCATTCGCTTTGCGGGCCGCGATGATTCGCTGCTGAACGGCGAGGCCTTCGGCGTAGGGAATGCGGCCGAGTTGGAGGAGATGGATGACCATGAGATGGGTGAGCTCGGCGCGAAAGCCGGGCTCGTTATCCGAACGTCTCGCTAAACGTTGATCGCCATGCCTTCAACGCTTGAGAAGCCGTCCAGCAAGCTCTCGGCGAGCGTTGGGTGGGCGTGGATGGTGAACATCAGTTCCTCGATGGTTGCTTCGAGTTCGAGCGCAACGACGCACTCCGCGATGAGTTCCGTGGCTTGTGGGCCGATGATGTGAACGCCGAGGACTTCGCCGTACTTCGCATCGGAGACGACCTTGACGAAGCCGTCATGCGAGTCGACGATGGTCGCCTTGGAGTTGCCGACGAATGGGAACTTGCCAACCTTTACCTGGTAGCCCTTCTCCTTAGCCTGAGCTTCGGTGAGGCCTACGCTGCCGATCTGCGGGTCACAGTAGGTGCAGCCCGGGACGCGATGTTTGCGCACGGGACGAGCGTACTTGCCGGCCAGCTTTGAGGCCACGACGACGCCTTCCATGGCTCCAACGTGGGCTAGCTGGGGCAGGCCGGCAACGATGTCTCCAATGGCGTAAACGCCGGGTTCGGTGGTTTCCATCCACTCATTTACCGGGATGAAGCCGCGGTCGAGCTGAATGTTGGTCTTCTCGATGCCTGCGTCGTAGGTGCGCGGTCCTCGGCCGACGGCGACCAGCACCTTCTCGGCTTCCTTGGTCTGCGCCTTGCCGGCCGAGTCCGTGTAACTGACCTTGACGCCGGCCTTGGTCTTCTCGATCTTGTCTACTTTGCAGGAGGTGTTGACGTCGATGCCGCGCTTCTTGAACAGGCGTGTGAGTTCCTTCGAAACATCTTCGTCCTCAACAGGAACGATGCGAGGCAGCGCTTCGAGAATGGTGACATCCGCGCCGAAGCTCTTGAAAATGGACCCGAACTCGACGCCTACAGCACCCGAGCCGATGACGATGAGCGACTTCAGCATGGCGGGCGAAGCCAGGATTTCTATGTTGGTCAGGATCGTCTCGTCCGCCTTATAGCCCGGCAACATGCGAGCGTCGGAACCGGTCGCGATCACGACCTTTTTCGCCTTGACGGTCGTCGCGGTCTGCGCCTCGGAGCCTTGACCCTTGCCCTTGTCTTCGGTGGTGACCTCGACTGCGATGACGCCGTCTTTGGCTGGACCCGTGAGACGTCCGTGGCCACGAACGACGGCGATCTTGTTCTTTTTCATCAGGAAGTCAAGGCCCTTGGTGTGCTTCACGATGATGTCGTTCTTGCGCTTGAGCAGGTTGCTCCAGTTGAGCTTGGCGGCCGAGACGCCATCGATGCCATAGTTCTCGGCGTGCTTCAGATGATCCCAGACTTCGGCGGAAAAGAGCAGCGCCTTTGTAGGGATGCAGCCCCAATGGAGGCAGGTGCCGCCGAGCAGGTCAGTCTTCTCGATCAACGCAACTTTGAGGCCAAGCTGCGCGGCTCGAATGGCGCAGGTGTAGCCCGCGGGGCCGCCGCCGATAACTGCCAGGTCGTAGATCGTCTCTGCCAAGGTGTACTCCGTTCGGATAAGGTATGCGGGATGCCGACAGGATAGTTTACGCCGTCGGGGTGGGTCCAACGGGATTAGACGCGGCGGTAATCGGAAGGATTCATGCGGCGCAGGCTCGGCCACGAAGGTCCCGCGAAGGAATCGCCCCCGGTGCCGGCGGCCCGCGACGCGTACTATTTAGTAGAGGTGAGTGATGAGTACGGCAACTCTCATTCCGGTTAGCGAATATCTCCAGACCACCTACAGGCCCGACCGCGACTATATCGATGGGGAACTCAGGAAGAGACATGGAGGCGAGCAACCGCACGGCGATCTGCAGATGATCCTGGGGACAATCTTCCGGAACCACCGTCTGGAATGGGGCGTGCGGCCACTGGGCGATACTCGCGTTCAGGTTTCGGAGACCCGCTACCGCCTACCGGATGTCTGCGTGCTTCGGAATACCGACCCCAAAGACCCGATTATTCGGTTTGCGCCACTGCTTTGTATTGAGATCTTGTCTAAAGACGATGCCCTGCATGAGATACAGGACAGAGTGGATGACTATGTGAAGCTGGGCGTGAAGGATATCTGGGTTATCGATCCGTGGAAGCGGATTGGGTATGCTGCCTCGGCCAAGGCGTTCGTTCAGCCCGAAGATGGGATAATGCGGGTCGCCGGAACTGCTATTGCCGTTTCGCTGAAGGACATTTTCTCGCAACTGGACGAGTTCTAAGCACCCCAGTCAAAGGGCTTTCGCAGCATCCTTCGCAAAGTACGTAACGATGAAGTCCGCACCTGCGCGGCGGATGCTCAACAGGCTTTCCATCATGGCGCGCTCGGGGTCCAGCCAGCCGCGCTGGAAGGCTGCCTGAAGCATGGAATACTCCCCGGACACCTGGTAGGCGCCCATTGGTAGGTCGAAGCGCTGACGAGCTTCGCGGATGACGTCGAGGTAAGGCATCGCGGGTTTCATCAGCAGCATGTCGGCGCCTTCGGCGATGTCCTGGTCGATCTCGCGCATGGCTTCGCGGAGGTTGGCGCCGTCCATCTGGTAGGTGCGGCGGTCTCCGAATTGGGGTGTCGAGCCCGCGGCTTCGCGGAACGGGCCGTAGAACGCTGACGCGAACTTCGAGGCGTAGGAGAGTACCGGTGTGTTGTGCTTACCCGATACGTCGAGGGCAGCGCGGATGGCTGCGACCCGGCCGTCCATCATATCGCTGGGTGCGACGATATCTGCGCCCGCTTCCGCGAGGGATACGGCGGATCTAGCGAGGAGTTCTACGCTGACATCGTTCTCAATCTGGTAGTGTTCGCCGTCTCGCGCGACCACGCCGCAGTGACCGTGTGAGGTGTACTCGCACAGGCAGACGTCGGCGACGACAACCAGCGATTGCGACGCGCTGCTGGCCTTGATCGCCCGCAATGCCCGTTGTGTGATGCCGTCCGCGGCCCAGGCGCCGCTGCCCTGCTCATCCTTCTCGCCGGGAATGCCAAAGAGCAGCAGGCCGCCGACGCCAAGTGAGGCGCAGACTTCTACTTCTTTGATGGCTTCGTCGATCGAGAGATTGAAGACTCCGGGCATGGAGCCGACTTCGCGGCGGACGCCTTCGCCTTCGCAGATGAAGAGTGGGTAAATGAGCGCACCGGGATGCAGGTGCGTTTCGCGAACCAGAGACCGCATGGCTGGCGAACTGCGCAGGCGGCGCAAGCGTGTCGCGGGGAACTCCATCCTGCCATCTTACGGCTTTGGCGGCGGTCCGCCACACTCGTAGAATCAAGGTATGGAGTTATTGCCTGAAATCCCGCAGGCGTTGACGGAACGCGGAAGCGCCGCGCTGCAGTGGGAAACACTCCGTGAGCGGCTGGCCGTGGGTGCGCGGTCGGCTCTAGGACGGGCTTGGGTGTCGGCACTGGAGCCTAGCGCGGACCTTGCCTGGATCAACCAGCAACAGCAGCGCACGGCCGAGATGCGGCGGCTTGTGGTTGGTGGAAATGGATTCGAGTTCAAGGGTCTCGTCAATCCTACCGATCTGCTGGACAGGGCGCGTATTGAGGGATCTGCGCTGGAGCCAACGGAGTTGATGGCGATGTTGGACATGGCCGAACGGGTGGAGGCCTGGCGGCAGATTATGCTTGCTCCGCCATCGAGTGTGCGCGATAAGTGGCCCGGGATGGAAGGCTTGTCTGAGCCGCTGCGTGAGCACGACCTCGGCAATTTGCTACGCTTTCTGCGGGGCAAGATCGAGGCTGATGGAAGCCTGAGCGACGATGCTTCCCCGGAGTTGCGCCGTATTCGGCGCGCCTTGGAGCGTCAGCATCGAGCGATTGAGGAAAGCCTGCGACGGGCGCTTGGAAAGCTTTCTGAAGGCGGAAGCACGCAGGATGACTTGATCACCGTACGCGGCGAGCGCTTTGTGATCCCTGTGAAGGCAGAGTTCAAGCGCAAGGTGGGCGGAGTGATTCATGGCTCCAGTTCAAGCGGCCAGACGGTCTTCATCGAGCCTCTCGAAACGATCGAGCATAACAATGAGCTTGTGCGTCTGCTCGACGAAGAACAGGCGGAAGTGCATCGCATCCTGGTGGCGATGACACGCGCAGTTGCGGGGCAGTCTGTGGCCCTGTTTCTGGGAGCCGCCATACTTGCGGAAGCCGATGCGCATCAAGCGCTGGCGAAATTCGCTCAGGACCTTGAGTGTCTGCAACCGCGGTTCGATGGTGATGAGGGGACGCCTTTCGATCTTCGTGAGGCGAGACATCCGTTGCTTGAATTGCGTTTGCGGGCACAGTCGGGGAGCATCGTCCCGTTGACTATCTCGTTGCCGGAAGGCAAGAAGCAAATGATTGTCAGTGGGCCGAATACGGGTGGCAAGACAGTAGCGTTGAAGACTGCGGGGCTGCTGGCGTTGATGGCGCAGGCTGGAGTGCCGGTTCCGGCAGCGTTTGCGCGGCTGCCGCTGTTTAGGGCGATCTATGCGGACATTGGTGACGCGCAATCGATCGAACAGAATCTATCGACGTTTTCTTCGCATGTAGTCAACGTGAATCGCATTGCGCGTATAGCAGATGAACATTCTCTGGTGCTGCTCGATGAGTTGGGTTCGGCGACCGATCCGGAGGAAGGTGCAGCACTGGCTGTCGCCGTCGCCGAACACTTCCTGCAGCGGAACGCATGGACGCTGATTACAACGCACCTCACGTCTTTGAAGGTCTACGCGACGCGTCACGACGGTGTGCTCAACGCCGCGGTTGGCTTTGACGAAGCGACACTCACGCCGACCTATGACCTGCGGCTCGGCGTGCCGGGAGCGTCGGCGGGGCTGAACATTGCAGCGCGCCTTGGGCTCGACGAGAGCATCGTCGCCAATGCGCGGACCCAGATGAGCACGCAGACGGCGGACATTGGACGCTTTCTGGACGATCTCCATGCGCAGTTGACGGCGGCGAGTGCGGAGCGTGCCCGGCTTGCGGAGCGAGAGCAGCAGCTTGCGCGAGAGCGGCTGCGATTGGAGACGGATGGGCGAAACGAGCAGAAGGCGCAGACGCGTGAGCTTGGGCAGAAGCTCGAGATGCTTATCAAGGACTTCGAGGCGCAGTTGCGTGAGACGGTGAAGGCGATCGATGACAAGACCGTGGCGCAAAAGATTGCGCGCAGCTCCGCGTTGCGTATTGCTACGTTGCGGCGTGAGTTCTCTGAGCAGTTTCAGTCGACAGTAGTCGCTCATAACACGGGCGCTGACAAGGATGATTCGGCTCCGAAACCTCTTCGCGAGCGGGAACCAAAGTCGGGGGATCTGGTGCGGTTGAAGTCGCTTGGGCGAGAGGGCCGCGTGTCGCGGGTGGTTGACGCGAAGACCTTCGAGGTTACTGTTGGCGCGATGAAGATGCGCGTTCCACGGGCGGATATTGTCGAAGTCGTTGCCAGTCAGCCGGAAGTGCCTGTTCAAGGCGCCCGCAGGCGTGGAGGCGTTACCGTTTCGACTGCGACAGGCTCGGACGATTCCGAGTACATGACGTCGGGGATCAATGTGATCGGACGAACAGCGGATGAGGCTGAGAGTGAAGTGGACCGCTTCGTCGAACGGGCGTTTCTCGCTGGCCTGCCGCGCATTCGTGTGGTGCATGGTGTGGGGATGGGAATTTTGCGGAGGACCCTGCGGGAGTTTCTGCGCAATCATCCTCACGTTACCTCGGTTACGGAGCCGCCTTATAACGAAGGTGGGCAAGGCGCGACGATGGTTGAACTTCGGCAATGAAAAAGCCCGCTTCGATAGCGGGCTTCTTTGAGGTTTCGAGCAGACTCAGATGCGCATCGGCATCAATATATAACGGTACTTTACGTCCTCATTGCCGTCCTCAGGACGCATCTGTCCGGCTGACTGGGCGTCCTTGAACTCCAGGCGCACTTCGCCGGTTTCGCCCGTGGCCTTGAGGAAGTCGATGAGGTAAGCAGAGTTGAATCCAACTACGAGCGGGTCGTAGTTGTAAGGCGTTTCGATGATGTCCTCGGATTCGCCTGAGTCGGTGGACTGTGCGCTGAGCTTGAGTTCGTTCTGCTCCAGGCGAATCTTGATCGCGCCGGAGCGCTCGTCAGCAAACTGCGCGACGCGCTGCAGCGAACTCATGAGGTCTTCGCTGCGCACGATGACGAACTTGTTGTTGTCGCGCGGAAGCACAGCTTCGTAGTTTGGGAACTGACCTGTGAGCTTGCGGCTGGTCAGCACGCGGCCTCCGACGCGGAAGAAGAGAGTCTGCTCATCGTCTGCAAACTCGACGGTCTCCGCGTCGGTGGCACCGAGCAGCGAAGCCAGTTCGCCGAGCGCCTTGCGAGGGATCAGCGTCTTCTTCTCGCCGGAGATTCCTTCGAGTGACTCGCCCGTCTTCTCGATGTGCGCGAGGCGATGACCGTCGGTCGCGACCATCGCCATGGACTCGGCCTTGAGCACAAGAAGAGCGCCGTTGAGGGTGTAGCGCGACTCTTCGTTCGAGATGGCGAAGATCGTCTTGGCGATCATGTTGCGCAGCGAGGCGGCGTTGATCTTGTACCCGCCAGCCGATGGGAACTCGGGGACCTGGGGGAAGTTGGCGCGGGCCATACCAACCATCTTGGTGTTGGAACGGCCGGCGCGGATCTGGACCCAGTGGTTGTCCATGAGCTTGAGCGAGATGTCGCCTTCGGGCAGGAGCCGGATGTAGTCGTAGAGCTTGCGCGCGGGGATAGTGCAGGCTCCGGGCTTCTTGACTTTGGCGGCGCAGCTGGTCTTGAGGCTCTGGTCGAGGTCGGTCGCGGTGATAGTCAGCAAGTCGTCGTGGGCCTCAAAGAGGAAGTTCGACAGGATGGGAATGGTGGTCTTGCGCTCGACAACCGATTGCGCCGCGGTGAGTTCGCGCAGGAGTTCAGCGCGGGAGACGGTGATCTCGAGGTTGCCGGTTGGCGCTGCGACTTCGGGCGTGATCGATGCTGTGGACAAGGTCGGGTCTCCCTCTGGTACGGCTTTGCGGTGGTTGGGTCGAGGCAAAGTTGCGTTACGCAGATGTCTCGATTCTAGGGCGTAACTGGTGTTTTGGGTCAACTGGTGGGGTGTGAATATCGGGGTCTATTTGTGGGATGGGAAACTGGACTGGTTCCGGGTGCGAGAGGCTTCTAAGAAACAACATGAAATAGAAGAAAGTACTCGTAGTAACAGTCGTTCGCGGTGCAAAGGTGGATATCGGGGACCAGATCGGTGCAGACGCGGGTTTGAGGCTTGTGCCTGGTTTAGAAAAGCTGTCGGGGAAGAAAGCGTGGTGCGCAACGCTGGTACTCAGGGTTGGTTTGGGGGTAGGTTTATCCCACTTCTTAACAATCCTGTTCTGAGCTGCAACCGCAAGGGCTGTCCGGAGTGTGGGCAAGCGGTCCCGAGCCGTGCTGGTCGCGGAGATTGGACAGCCCTGAATATCAACAGGAAACGAGAGCGTGAAGGAAAAGCGGGACTATTGAACTTGGAACGTAAGTTTTGCGATCTCGAGAGTTCTGTCCAAGTAGCGGAATGACCTCTGGATTGCATCCGACTTCCTTGATCCGCCGAAGCAGCGGATAACATGGAAGGCGACATGAAACTCTCTGACTACGTACTGAAGTTCGTGGCCGATCTGGGCGTGACGAACGTATTCCTGGTGACTGGTGGTGGAGCGATGCACCTGAACCAGTCGCTGGGCGCCGAAGCGCGACTGACGGCCATCTGCAACTCCCACGAACAGGCTTCGGCGATCTGTGCTGAAGGGTATGCGAAGGCCACGAATGGGCTTGGTGTGTGCATGGTGACGACTGGACCGGGCGGGACGAATGCTGTTACTGGCGTTGCGGGTGCGTGGCTGGATTCGACGCCTGTGCTGTTCATCTCGGGACAGGTGAAGCGACCGGACCGGATGTTCGACGCTGTTACGGGCAAGCCGTTGGGGATGCGGCAGCTGGGTGTGCAGGAGGTCGATATCTGCTCGATCGTGCGGCCGATTACCAAGTATGCGGAGACGGTGCTTGAGCCGAGCGACATTCGGTATCACCTGGAGAAGGCTGTCTACCTGGCCTTGAACGGTCGACCTGGACCTGTGTGGATCGACATTCCTCTGGATGTGCAGGCTTCGCCTATCGACGAGACGGCGTTGCGTGCGTTTGACCCCAACGAGTTTGCCCACGCGGACAACATTCATGGGACGGCGAATATTCCGGCTGAAGTGCAGCATGTGATCGACGCGTTCAACCGGTGCGAGCGGCCGCTGCTGTTTGCCGGTAATGGGATTCGACTGGCGCGCGCGGAGAAGGAGTTCGAGGAGCTGAGGAAGTATCTCGGTGTTCCTACGGTTGCGACCTGGTGCGCTGCGGACCTGGTGCCTTCGGATGATGCTACTTATGTCGGTCGTCCTGGATCGGTTGCGGCGCGGGGCGCGAACTTCGCGCTACAGAACTCGGACTTCCTTCTG
>CAZZYB010000126.1:0-9332 GCA_964658125.1 uncultured Acetobacteraceae bacterium
GCCGACTCTTCCATGTTCCGCGCGCTTACCGAAGCGGCGCAGAGCAAGGATGTGACCGTTGTCGTCGAGTTGATGGCGCGGTTTGACGAGGCGTCCAACATCCGCTGGGCGCGAGATCTGGAAGACGCCGGCGTCCAGGTTTTTCACGGGATCTTTGGCCTTAAAACGCACTGCAAGCTGGCGCTGTTGGTGCGCCAGGATGCGGATGGCGTCGTCCGCCGCTACGCTCACCTTGGGACCGGAAATTACAATCCGGTCACGGCTCGCTTTTATACGGACCTCAGCCTGCTTACCTCTCGTGTTGAAATCACGGAGGCCGTGCAGCGCGTTTTCCGTTATCTCACCGCTGACTGGGAAACCGACGCCGACGCGTACAAGCCGCTGATGGTCGCACCGATCACGCTGGCTAAGGATACGCTCGCACTGATCGAGCGGGAGACCGCCCATGCACGGGCAGGAAAGCCCGCTCGCATCATCGCCAAAATGAATGCGCTGCTGGAGCAGAAGACGATCGATGCGCTCTATGCGGCGTCCAATGCCGGGGTTGAGATTGACCTCATCATCCGGGGAATGTGCGCACTGCGCCCCGGCGTCAAAGGGATGAGCGAAAGGATCCGCGTGCGCTCCATCGTTGGCCGCTTCCTTGAACACTCCCGAATATTCTGCTTCGGAAACGCCGGAAATGCCGAAGTTTATGCCGGAAGCGCTGACTGGATGGGCCGCAATCTCTATGAGCGGTGCGAGGTAGTGTTTCCGGTCGTCGATCCAGAGCATGTGAAGCGCGTGACCGATGAAATCCTCGGAGCGTACCTGCGTGACGACCGCAAAGCCCGGCTACTGCAAAGTGATGGCGACTACGTTCGTTCACCTGTAGAAGGCCGGGGATTCAGCGCGCAGGAATGGCTGATGGAGCTGGCTCGCAAACCGATTGCAGGCCAGCAGCCTTCGAAGAAGGCGTAAGCCGCGCCCCGAGGGACGCGGCTCAATCTTTACAAGCGCTACTGAACCGTGAGGACTACGGTGGCCGTGTGCGTCACGGTCGTGTTGCCGGAGACTCCGATGGCTGTCACGGTTACGTTGTAGGTGCCGGGTTGAGCGGTCGTGATGCCAGTGCCGCTGGAAGACGAACCCGATCCGCAGCCCGAAGCTGCCAGCATCCCGACTGAGATGACCGCTGCCAGCGCTCCGACAAAGCGACGACGACGCGGCAACACAATCACCAGCAGTCCAGCCAACGCTATTCCTGTACCCGCTTCATAGAGAGTGGATGCACCACGCTGCGAGGACGCGACGGCGGTACCGGTCGAAAGCGCAGTGGCCGTCGTAATGGAAAGCGTTGTTGTTCCACTCGTGGTCGTTGTGCTGATCACTACAGGATTCGGCGTGAATGTGCCGTTGGCCGTGTTGACACTGAACGTAACGTTTCCCGCGAAGTTATTCGTTCCGGTCACGGTGAAGGTGATGCCGGAAGCGGTGCTGCCAGACTTGACGGAAGCGGACGTAGTGGACGGTGTAAGCGTGAAGTCGGGTCCTACGACCGTGATGGCTGAGGTCGCCTTTGAACCCGCGTATGTTGTGTCGCCTGAGTAGGCCGCCTGGGCAGTGTGTGCGCCGCCGCTGAGAGTTGCCGTGTTGAGGGAGAAGGTTGCCGTATTCCCGCTGCCGCTAAGGGCGACCGGCGAACCAAAGGCAACGTTGTCCACCAGGAACTGCACCGTGCCGGTCGGCGCGGGTGTCGATGCCGATGAGACGGTGGCTGTCAGGGTGATGCTCGCGCCCTGCAGAACAGACGCTGGTGCGGCCGTCAGGGTCGTCGAAGAGAGGGCGGTGCCAGTGGTCGAGATGAGCGGCGTCACGAGGTTGAAACTGTTTACGAAGTTGAAAACGTCGATGGTGCCCCAGCCGCTGGCGCGATCGTATCCCACACCTGCTGAGTAGCCGATGGGGCCGCCGCCGGGACACTGCGTTGTGCCCACGGTGCAGGGACTTGCATTGGTTCCGGTCGTGGTGTCGTGAAAGACGCTGGGATAGAACGAGCTATTCGCCAGCGCATAGATGGTCGGGTTGGCATTTCCCACCCGGCCACCGGTCTTCTGCACCACGAGCGCCATAATGCCCGCAAAGGCTGGAGCGCCAACCGAGGTGCCGCCGACTACATCGTGTAAGGCCGACGAATTTTTGTAGCCATCGACGCAATACGTCGGCGTACATATCAGATACCCGTCATGGGATGACGCTGCGTTGAAGGAAATATCCGGAACGTCGCGGGCCGAGTCAGCTGGAACTCCTGTGCCGACCTGCCAATAGGGTTTCGTGTAGAAAGCGCTTGAACCGCCGCCGCCGGAACTAAGGACACCGGTGCTGTCTTCATTCCAGATGGCCTCGGGAATATAGGAGAGCGCCGAGCCGCTGTTTGCGCCATTCGTCGCGGACCAATAGGTGCCTGAGCCTTCGTTGAACATCGTTCCGCCGATACCCGTGACGTAGGGCAAGGCAGCTGGGAAATCCACCACGAGTCCCTGGGTCGCGCTGGCAACGTGATAATCGCAGTCGGTCGCGCCGGAGTCTCCAGCCGCCGAGATGACCGTCTGCCCCTGCGCGTTCGCCATTTGCAGGAGGCCCGTGTAGTAATTCAGCAGTGTTTGCCCGACGGCGGTTTCGCACTCGCCGTAGCTGAGGGAGAGTACAGGGGCAAGGTTGTTGTCGATGGCCTGCGTCAGAGAGCCGTCGATCGTATCGGTGGTGTTCACGAAAAGAATGTTGGCATTAGGCGCCGTTGCGCCCGACCACTCAACGTCGAGCTCGGCTTCGAGAAGGTCATTGCTCGTTGGCCCGGAACCAGTGGTTTTTGGAGGGCCCGGATCGGTCCCGAACACCTGGATCGTTGGCGCATTCACCGGAAGGCCTGAGAGCGAACGGAACGTAGCGATGTCCGAAAGGTTGATATCCACCTGGCCCATGACGGCGATTGTGATTCCGGAGCCGTTGACGCCGCTGGTAAGCAGAGCGTTCTCGTCGTAAATCGTGTAGAAGTCGCCGGGCGCAACGAAATGATTGCCGCTGGCCGCGGACGTGTATGCCGGTGTCGCCGCGGGCACAACCCACTCGTGATGATGCGCCCGGGGATGAAAGTCGTTCAATCCAGTGATCGAGTTCGTCACTCCGGCAATGGCCGCGGGCAAGACCGGACTGGTCAGGTTCGAAATGTGATTTTCGCCATCAAGCGAGAGCCGGTGGATCTGGGTGTGGAAAGCGCTTTGCGCCTGCGCAACGGTGCCTGAGAAGCGAAGAAAGGTTCGGCCACGCGCTACCTGCGTCACCTTGAAGCCCTGCCCGGTAAGCCAGTCCGAAACCTTCTGCAAGTCCGCCGCGGCCAGGCCAAACTGATCGCCGAACTGCTCCGGTGTGAGCCACTGATGGAAGCGTGTAGACGCCGGGTTCTGCTGATCGGCCAGTAGCTGGCTCAAGGCTTTTTGTTGCGCGGTCGTCATGCTGAAACGCAGTGAGATTTCCGTGAGCGGGCTGTTCTCAGCGACCGCTCCTAAATCGGCGGCCCGACGCGCACGCTCGGGCACATTATCCGGCAGCTGGGAGGTCTGTGAGGAATCGATTGCGTGCAAGATGCGCTGCGGAGACGAGACAGCGCCATGAGCGGCGGCCGCACATAGGAGCCAAGAAGCTGTCAGGAGAGGAAGCCGACTGAACTTTCGCATGAATACCTTTTCCGCCTTGCAGTCTTGGTTGCACCTAAGCTCAATTCAGCTTACAAGTGCGGTCCTCTGATTCTTCGGAGCGTTAGAAACATTAGACACCTTCGTTCCCAAAAAGTCTCCGGGCCCTCAGGCGCTGACAATAACCTTACAAACGCTACTGGATTGTCACCTGCAACTGGTACGTATGACGACTTGTGGAAACGCCATCGCTTCCCGCTGCTACAACGGTGAAGACCTGCGTCCCCAGTGGAGAACCATCCGTGCCGCCAATCGTTGTCGTACTCGACGATCCGCTCCCACAACCGCCTGCGCTGAACAGGCCGCAAAGCGCAAGGATCGCGAGGAGGGCCGGACGGCGGCGACGTGGCAACAGGAGCAGCCCGAAAAGCGCGGCGAAGGATGCTCCGAATCCCAGTCCCCTCAACCCTGCACTCTGCGAACCGTTGGCATGGGAGGCCGTAGTTGTGATTGCCAGGATTGCCGTCCCGCCAGCCGTGAGAGTCGTAGGACTCGCGCTACAGGTAGTCAACGTGCCTGCAGGCGGTGTGCATGACAACGTCACCGTCCCCGCGAATCCGCTGATGCCCGTCAGGGTGAGCGTTGTAGTCGCGCTGCTGCCCCGCGTGACGCTAAGGGATTGAGGCGCAAATGTGACGGAGTAATCCGTGACGTTTACAGTCTGCACGGCGGATGTGGAGGGCCCGTACACCGTGCCTCCGGCAAACACGGCGGTCACGTGATGTACACCGGCGAACAATCCGGTCGTACTGAACTGCGCCGTCGCGCTGTAGGCGGCATTCGGAGCCAGCGTGGCCGAACCGAGCGGTATCGACTGGCCGTTGAACTGGTCATAGAAGGTCACTTGCCCAAGCGGTGGTCCAGGTGTCGGAAAGAGCGTGCTGGGCGCGTCTGAAATATTGGCCGTGAAGACTACATTGTTGCCCTGCAGCGTAGTCGAGAGGCTGGAGCTAATCGCGCCGTTCGTGGCTACCAGCGCAGCGTCGAGAGGCAGTGCCGCCGATGTGCTTAGGTTCCAATCTGCGTCTCCTGAGTAAACCGCCGTGATGATGTTTCCGACGCTCGACGTAAAAGTCGTTGTGAGGCTAGCCAGGTTGCCAGAGACAGTGCCCATTCCCAGCGCCACGGCACCCGCATTGTAGAAAGTCACAGTGCCGGTGAACGCGTTTGAGGTGGCTAGCAGCGACACCGGGGAAATCGTTGCTGTAAGAGTAGTCGTCTGGCCCGCGATCACCGATGCGGGTGACGCAATCACGGTCGTGGACGAGCTCCCCTTCACCGTCACCAGTGTCGCAGTCGCGGGCGTGGCGGTGCAGGTAAAGTTCACACCCGTACAGGTGGCGGTCACCGTGTAAGTTCCTGGAGCAGGCGCCGGAAAGGTGTACGTCGCAACGCCCGCGGTCGTGCTGCTCGGAGTCAGAAGAACCGTCGCCGTCGTGGGAAGTGCCGTTCCAGCTGAGCCCACCGAGAACACCACGCTGCCGGCCGGCCCGGTCCCCGTTGTCGTCGAGACTCCCGACACAGCGACGGTTGCCGTCACAGGGGTCGAATAACTCGCACCCGTCAGAGGAGTCACGGTCAGAGCGATTGGAGTGGTAACAATCGCCACGGTGATGGTCACCGCAGCAGGCGTTGCGCTTGCTTTGTAAGTCGCGTCGCCGCTGTAACTGGCTGTGATGGCCTGTGCTCCGGCAGTCGTGAGAGCTACCGACAGGACTGCCGTGGAGCCGGACAATGCGGCCGTCCCGAGCACACCTTGAGTGGATGATGTGAATGTAACGGTTCCCGTAGGAGCAGCGCCGCCATTGCTGGTGGGAACAACGGTTGCGGTTAGCGTGACCAAGCTCCCGGGGTTGACCGTGGTGCTCGATGCGGAGACGCTAGTCGTCGTCGTAATCGTTGCCGTATTCGCCTGAGTTGTTACTGGCGTCGACCGGCTGGCCGCATACGCCGAATCGCCCATGTACGCGGCATAGAAGCTGTGCGGGGCACTCCCCGTGATGGTCGAGCTGCTAAAGGTAGCCAGGCCAGCCGAGTTCACCGTACCCGTCCCGATCAGCGAGGAGTCCTCGTAGAACTGCACTGCTCCAGTTGCGGGGACACCGTTCGAAGTGTAGCCAAGCGTCGCCGTCAGCGTCGTGGGGCTTCCATTGACCGGGGGATTGGGCGCCACCGCCAGCGTCGTCGTAGTCACCACCGGCGCACTCACTGCCGGATTTGCGGCATTGGCCGCCAGGTAGTTGACGTCGCCCGCATAGCTGGCGCTGAAAGCGTGAGTCGCGGTCGAAGATCCAACCGAGGTGTTGGTGTAAGTAGCGTTGCCACTCGCAAGCGCGGCCTTCCCTAAAAGTGCGCCGTTATCGTAAAAACTCACGCTGCCGGTTGGCGCTGGAGCCGGTGATGCCGCTCCACCCACAGTTCCAACAAAGGTCGTAATCACGCCCGCAGCTGGAGGGTCAGGTGAGACGGTAAAACTGAGCGTACTCGGTGCTTGCTTCACGACCGCGGTCACTCGTATAGGCGAGTAGCACGTGAAGCTAGGATCGGCGCTCACACAATTCACCAGCATCACAATCGCTCCCGCCTGCAATGCCGGGACAGTGACCGTCGCCGTCGCCGTGCCGCCGGTGCCGGAAAGCGGTGCGGTATAGGTCGGCGATGTCCCAATCCCCTGCGGCGTCACCGTCACCGATCCGGTCGGCGTTCCAAATCCGGAGGCGGACGTAACCGTCACGGCAACCGTACTGTTGCCGCCGAGGTCGACCGCCCCACCCACTGCCGCCGTGAGCGCGACGGGCTCGCCCTGGACGCTCAGGAAAATACCGTACCCCTGCCCCGCCGCGTAATGCGAATCACCACTGTAGCTAGGGATCAGGTCAACCGTGCCCCCGGGCAGCATGCTGGTCGTGATGGACGCCGTACCGTTAACCATCGTCGCCGTACCAAGCACTATCCCCGTCGAAGTAGTAAAAGATATTGTTCCAGTAGGAACGACGCCGCCGCCAACACCCGAAATGTCAGAGACCGTAGACATCAACGTGATCGCCTGCCCATGAGTCGGCGCATAGTTCGAGGCTGAGCCCGAAACATTGACCGTATTCGACCCCCGCGGAAAGAATTGCGCGAAGGCATGGAGGTCGAGCGTCCCCAGCCCCGTCCCAGCCTCCCACGTCCCAACCGGCGCGCCATCCGCGTGCGTGAACACCCCTGAAATCGGCCCCATGGCGTAGATGATTTTGTTGATGTTCCCGAGGCGGACAGGACTTCTGTCGGCGGCCGCAGGCATGGATGCCGCAATCGCCGACAGCGTCTGCGTGAAGGCATTCAGGTCGGCGACGGCAAAGTCTGGCGAGTGTCGCAGGCCGTCAGCGGGTAGACCCGGCGCCCACTGCCATTGGGGCCGCAACTCCGTAGCCAGCGGCAAGTCCACAATCCCGGAAGACCCGGCAATAGCAGTCACTTCAGACAGCGCCGCCGGAAAACTTGCGCCTCCGGTGGTGACACAACCGGAAGTCGCCAGCACGGTGATTCCCTCAGCCGCAGCCTGCTTCGCTTCGAGCCTGAACGCGTCGCGGTCCGCCTCCGACAAGTCGCCTGCACACCTGCTCGACGAAAGAGCAACTACGCTCTGCGTGTTGGCGTCTGCTGCATCGCCAAGCAGAGTGAGCGGGTCTGCATCGAGCGTGTCGAAGCCGCTTATCGTGGAGACAGTCGTGGCCAGCGATCTCGGGACCCTTGGTGTTGCAGTAGCAGCCATTCCAGCCGCAGACCCGGCCTGAAACGCGTGCAATGCCGGGGCGAATGTGGCTTCTATTTGCGTAGCAGTGCCGGACAGCGTCACCCGTAACCCTGACGGAGCAACATCACTCACAGCCAATCCAGCGTCTTCAGCGAAAGCCCGAACCTGCGGCACGCTGGAGGCCGCTCCAAAGCGCGCCCCGAACTCGGCGGTTTTCAGCCAGTGCCGATACGTCGGCGAACTCGGGTCCTGAACGTCGAGCAGAAATTGATCAAGCGCGGCCACTCGCTGCGGATCAGGAACGAGGTACAAACGGACACTGACCCTCGCAGCGGCAGCGACGGGCCCAAGATCGACCGGCGTTACCGGAACCGCAAGCTGCGCCTCTACAGACAGCGCGAAGAGTAAAACGAACAGGCCCGTGGTGGTGAGGCGGCGCAAACGTCGACAGGTCATAGCTACGTCGATTGTTCCTGACCGAACCGCCAAAGGCAACGAACAGGAGCGTTACAACGCAGAACTTCGGTGTCACTTCGGTCCAGTGCTGTTATGCCACCACGTAGCGTTACTGCGGAGTCGGTCCACGCACCACCTGAACGAAGTCGTCGGGTCGGACCTTCCGAGCAAACGCCGCCTCGACCTCCTCCGCCGTCATCGCAACATACTTCGTAGCCGCGCGGAATGGCTCGTCGAGTGGCAGACCGATCAAAGCACGCCCCAGCAACCCGCCCGCAACCGCGTTCTGGCTCGACTCCGCCAGCGGCATCTGCCGCAGCAGCAAAGCCTTCGCCTGGTGCAGCTCTTCCGGGCTCACCGGTGTCGTGCGCATCTGCACCAGGTCGCGCTGGATCAACGCGCGCGCCTTCGACACCTTGTCAGGATCGCAGCCGTAAGTCACCTCGTAGGTCGTCCGAGTCTTGCCAGCCTGCATACCTACATCCACGTTGTAGACCAGTCCCGCCACTTGCCGCAGGTCGTGATACAGCCGCGTGGCGTAGAACCCCCCACCCAGCACGTGGTTGCCAAGCTGCAGTGGATAGTAGTCCGGGTCAAAGCGATTCAGATCCAGCTGTTCGGCGATCGTGACCGAATCCTGGACAGATTCGGAGTCGGCTACATTCGACGCCGAGGGCTTGTTCACGGGAACCGGGGTGAGCGTCGTTTCGGGCTTCGGGCCAACGGCTTTCCAGTCGCCGAACCACTTCTCTACAACCGTCCGCGCCTCTGCGGGTGTGACGTCTCCTATGACCACAATGGTCGTGAGGTCCGGCCGCACCGTGGCCGCGTGAAACTGCTTCACGTCCGCCAACTCCACCTTCCCAACGCTCGCGGGCGTAGTCTCACGCAGCTCCGGATCACCCGCCGGCAACAGGCCGATTTCCAGTGCCTTGGTGGCGCGATATCCCGGGCTCTGCAAGGATCCAGCCACGAACTGCGACGTCTGTTGCTTCACCACCGCGAAGGCCTCTGCAGGCAGGGCCGGATGCAGTTCGTTATCCGCCAGCAACTGCATGCCACGCGAGAAGTCATCCTTCAGCACCCGCAGCGAGAAGTTGAAACCCGCACTCTCGTTCGCCGCAATGTCATCGAGCGCCTTCTGAAACGCCAGGCGATCAAGCGTCTGAGTACCGTAGGAATACAGCCCTTCGAGCAGATCCGCTACGCCTTCCTTACCCGGAGGCGATTGCAGATCGGAGTTGTTCTTGATCGCTCCACTCACCGAGATGGTGCGACTGGTGGTGTCCGTTTTGACAATGAGGCGAAGGCCGTTAGCGAGTGTCACGTCAGACGGCGCAGCCGAGGGTGTCGGCACCTTGAGACCATTGAGCGACGCAGCAGCCCACGCGGGAAGCGCCACTGGT
>CAZZYB010000127.1:0-9314 GCA_964658125.1 uncultured Acetobacteraceae bacterium
TGACGTCATGCACATGACCTACACAACTCGCAATGCTTGCACTCGCTTCGCGGGGATGGTGGTGTGTGCGTTGATGCTGGGTGTTGCAGGCAGTGCGCAGGTTTCCAGCTATGGGGATAAGGAAGTCGGGCAGAACCGTGGCGATGAGTTGCCGCAGGTTCTCCAAAAGGTTGGCGTTGCTCAGCATTTGAACGGACAGCTTCCCTTGGGTGCGGCCTTTGTTGATGAGAACGGGACGCCCGTCACGCTTGGGACATACTTCAATGGTAAGAAGCCGGCGGTGCTCGCGCTGGTCTATTTCGACTGCCCAATGCTGTGCTCGGAAGAACTAGACGGCCTGACGTCTTCGCTTGAGATGGTCAAGATGAATCCCGGCAAAGATTTCGATGTGGTCATCGTGAGCATTGACCCGGCGGACACACCGCAGAAGGCAGCGGCGAAGAAAGCGTTTTACCTGAAGCGTTATGGCCGCCCGGAGACCGCCGCGGGATGGCATTATCTGACTGGGCAACGGCCGGCGATTGACGCGGTCACCGATGCAGTGGGATTTGGTTATGTGAAGGTGCCAGGACCGGACGGCAGGCTAACGCAGTTTGCCCACGCGAGTTCTATTCAATTGGTGACGCCCCAAGGGAAGATGGCGCAGTACTACCTGGGTGTGGAGTACTCGCCGAAGGACATTATGCTGGGGCTGATTGAGGCTTCCGGCAACAAGATCGGTTCACCGGTCGCAAATATTTTGACTTACTGCTACCACTACGATCCCACAACGAATAAGCACTCGATCGTTGTGGCGCGAGTGGTCCAACTCGGAGGCATGGTCACAGTGGCCAGCCTGGGCAGCTTTATTTTCGTCATGTTCCGCCGAGACATCCGGCTGGGGCGCGACCACGACATTCTTAAATCGAGTGATGATGATCAAAGCGATAAAGGCTAGCAAACTCGTAAAGGCAGAAGATGCATATTAGTCCGGTACTGTGGCAATTTCTGGTGAAGTGGCTTCACGCGTCCGCCCTGTTTCCGGCGGAGGCATCGACTATTGCGCCCGAAATGGACGCACTCTATTTCTTTTTGATTCTGATTACATTAGTCGGCATGACGCTTGTACTGGCGTTGCTGGTCACCTTCTCGCTGCGCTACCGGCGCGAGCGCAACCCGGTGGCAACGCAGGTCGAGGGGTCGACGCTGCTGGAAGCTACGTGGACTATTATTCCGCTGGCGCTGTTCCTGATCTGCTTCGTGTGGGGAGCTTATCTTTACTTCCGAATTTATAATCCGCCTGCCAATTCGATGAATATTTATATTGTCGGCAAGCAGTGGATGTGGAAAGCCGAGCATCCGGGTGGGCAGCACGAGATCAACTCGCTGCATGTGCCAACCGGGCGGCCCGTACAACTTACGATGATTTCGCAGGACGTGTTTCACAGCTACTCGATTCCGGAGTTTCGTGTGAAGCGCGAAGTGATTCCGGGACGCTATACGACGGTGTGGTTCAACGCCACGGATGCCGGAACGTACCACCTGTTCTGCACGCAATATTGTGGAACGCTGCACTCCGGCATGATCGGCGACGTGGTTGCGATGACGCCGGCGGACTACGAAAAGTGGGCGCAGCAATCGACCAGTGGCATGAGCCTGGCGCAGAACGGCGAACGCCTGTTTGCGAGCATGGGCTGCAATGCGTGCCACAACGGAACGGCTGCGGCGCGCGGACCGAATCTCGCCGGAGTGTACGGTTCGAAGTTGACGCTGGCTAGTGGAGGTGAGGTGCTCGTCAATGACGCCTACCTGCGCGACGCCATTCTGAACCCGTCGCAACATGTGACGGCTGGCTTTGCGCCGATCATGCCGACCTATCAGGGGCAGATCAGCGAAGACGGTCTGATCGATTTGGTGGAGTACATCAAAACTTTGCAAACGAACTACCGCGTCCAACAGACGCAAGTCACATCGCAGTCCAACCAGGCGGCGCCTACAACGCCCGGAATGGTGAAGCCATGAGTACCGCAACATACAATCCCAACACTATTGTCCTATTGCCAGACCAGGCAACGGCCACGATTCCCAAGAGGAACTACATCAACGCGGAGCACGGCCTGCTGAGCTGGCTGCTGACCGGCGACCATAAGCGGATCGCGATGCTGTACCTGATCTCGATTACCTTCTTCTTCTTTATTGGCGGAGCGTTCGCCGGCCTGATTCGTCTGGAACTGCTGACGCCGCAGCCTGACCTTGTCGCCTCCGATACGTACAACAAGTTCTTTACGATGCACGGCATCATCATGATCTTCCTGTTTCTGGTGCCGTCGGTTCCGGCGACGCTGGGTAACTTTCTGATCCCGATCATGGTGGGCGCAAAGGATCTTGCGTTTCCGAAAATCAATTTGCTGAGCTGGTATTTATATGTGATCGGCGGTACGTTGACGCTGGCCGCACTGGTGCTGGGCGGGGTCGATACGGGCTGGACTTTTACGACGCCGTTGTCGACGCACTACTTGAACACGCATGTCATTACCGCAGCTACGGCGATCTTTGTGGCGGGGTTCAGCTCGATCTTTACGGGCCTGAACTTCATCGTAACGATCCACCGCATGCGCGCGCCGGGGATGACGTGGTTCCGGATGCCGCTGTTCTGCTGGTCGAACTATGCGGCTTCGATTTTGATGGTGCTGGGTACGCCGGTGCTCGCGATTGCGATTGTGCTGGTGGCGTTGGAGCGGACGATTGGAATTGGCGTCTTTGATCCGACCAAGGGCGGTGACCCGCTGCTGTTTCAACATCTATTCTGGTTCTACTCGCATCCGGCCGTGTACATCATGATTTTGCCGGGCATGGGCGTGATCTCGGAGGTTATTTCGACCTTCAGCCGTAAGCGCGTGTTTGGGTATACGGCGGTCGCGTTCTCGTCGGTGGCGATTGCGCTGTTTGGGTTCTTTGTGTGGGCGCACCATATGTTCATCATGGGCGTATCGAACTACTCGGCGTTGGTGTTCTCGCTGCTGACAATGCTTGTGGCGGTGCCTTCGGCGATCAAGATTTTCAACTGGGCGTTCACGCTGCAGAAGGGGTCGATCACGTTTGAAACTCCGATGCTGTATGCGTTCGGGTTCATGGGACTGTTCACGATCGGCGGCCTGACCGGAGTGTTTCTCGGCTCGCTGGGGATGGACATTCATCTAACGGAGACTTACTTCATCGTCGCGCACTTCCACTTCGTGATGGTCGGCGGCATGTTGATGGCGTTCCTGGCGGGTATCCACTTCTGGTGGCCGAAGCTGACGGGGCGGATGTATCCCGAGTCGCTTTCGAAGCTGGCTGCCGTGACGACGTTCATCGGGTTCAACCTGACGTTCCTGCCGCAGTTTATTCTCGGATACCTTGGAATGCCGCGGCGGTATCATGCGTATCCAGCGGACTACCAGGTGCTGAACGTGCTCTCGACTGCGGGTGCTACGGTGCTGGGTGTCGGGTATATGCTGCCGCTGCTGTATCTTGGCTGGTCGCTGAAGTATGGCGCGATTGCGGGTAACAATCCGTGGCAGGCTACGGGGTTGGAGTGGCAGATCCAGTCGCCGCCGCTGACTGAGAATTTTGTTGAGATACCGATCGTGGACTACGAAGCCTACGACTACGAGTGGCTCGAGAAGAAGACGAAAAACGAGGTGACGACGGTTGGATAACACGATCGCATCTACGCAGGCGCTGCCAAATCAGCCGCTCATGCCGCGGGAGTCGGCGGTGCATGAACCGGACGCGCATGACCACATCGTGCTGCCGCAGCACCGTCATCATTTTGAGACGGAAGAACAGCAGCGCGAAGCGGGAAGCTTCGGCATGTGGCTGTTCCTGCTGACGGAAATCATGTTTTTCGGTGGGCTCTTTTTCGCCTACCTGCTGTATCGCAACTGGTACTACCCGGCGTTTGTCGTTGCGTCGAATCAGTTGAACGTAGTCGAAGGCGCGATCAACACGGCGGTTCTCATTACGTCAGGCTTCTTCATGGCGCTTGGGGTGTACTACGCGGAAGTCCAAAACCGCAAGATGCTGGTGTGGATGCTGGTGCTGACGACGATCTTCGGCATCGGCTTCCTTGGGGTCAAGGTCGACGAGTATCACGAAAAATATGAGCACCACCACATTCCCGGGTCGAGCTTTTCTGTTGCGGAGTTCGTTAATCCCGCGGCATATCATATCGATCAACCGGCAATTGCACCCGACATGGCGCAGCATACGGAGATTTTTTTCTTTCTCTATTTCGCAATGACAGGAATGCACGCGCTGCATATGATCATCGGGATCGGGGTCCTTTTCTGGCTTACATGGCGAGCGCACCAGGCGGAGTTCAGCGCGGGCTACGTGGCTCCTATTGAGAACTTCGGGTTATATTGGCACTTCGTCGATATTGTCTGGCTGTTTCTCTTTCCCTTGCTGTACCTGATCAACCGTCACCCCGTGCACTAAATGCTGCGCGCAGATTAAGGAAAAGGCCATGGCACACGAAGTTCATCACGCCGAATATCACGATGCGGCAAACGTCACAAATCCGGAACACTCTGAGCATCACATTGTGACGCCGCTTCAATATTGTTTCGTCTTCGGGGGGCTGCTTCTCGGAACTCTCATTACCGTACTGGCGGCGCGGATCGATCTTCCAGGTGTGTTGAATCCAATCATCGCTTTGGCGATTGCCTGCACGAAGGCAGTGATCGTCATCCTGTTCTTCATGCATGTGAAGTATCAGTCGCGGCTGATCAAGATGACTGTGGGGGCGGGGTTCTTTACGTTCCTTGTGCTGACCATGATGACCATGAGTGATTACATGTCGCGGGCGTGGGGACTCTGGTAAGAGCAGGGGATACTGTTTAGAAGATAGAGGATAGTGAAAGGCAATAATGCCCCAGGCGAATGCGTGGGGCATCACTGTTTGCGGTGGCTCCAGAGGATCTGGCGGAAGATGCCCATCCAGGATTCGGCTTCGGCGTGGGTAGTGGTGAGGGAGTGGATGAGGGTGCGGACTTGCGGCTCGGCGGAGTTGGCTGGAAAGCGGCGGGTGTACTCGGTGATGTGCATGACGTCCAGCAGGAGTTGCGTTAGGCGCTCGCGGTCTTCTGCGGTTGCGGTTGCGGATGCGTTTGCGGGGATGGGCTTGGCGTCTGCGAGGCCTTGGCGGGTGAGTTCGTAGAGACAGACTGCGACCGATTGGCCGAGATTCATGGAAAGGTGGCGGGCCGCTTCGGGCGAGTACATCGGGATCGTTGTGAGCCAGTTGCAGTGGCTTAGCTGATCGTTGGTAAGGCCGGTCTTTTCGGATCCGAAGAGGAGCGCTGTGCGCGATTCGTTCGAGGTGCGGAGGTTGGCGAGGAGTGGAGGGGCAGCTTCGATCAGGGGGAGAATGCGCTGGTTGAGGGTGCGTTCGCCGATGGCTGTGGTGCCGACTACTAGTGTGCAGTCGGCGATGGCTTCTGCGACGCTGGCGAAGGTGCGGGCGTTGCGCAGGATGTCGGCTGCGGCCACGGCCGACTTTGTCGCTTCGAGTTGCGCGGCTTCGAAGGGCGCGGTGTAGCCGTTGACGAGGCGGAGGTCGGAGAAGCCGAAATCCTGCATGGCGCGAGCAGCGGCGCCGATGTTTTGCGGGTTGCGGGCTCCGACGAGGACGATGGTGAAGCGGGATCGTTCCGCGGGGGTCAGCATGATTTTATTTTTAGATGGTGTGGACTGGGAAGGCGGGTGGTTATGAGTTGTGAGCGATTGAGCTTAGAGGTTCTCTAGGCGGCTGGTCAAGAACTGTAAAGAAACGCGAACGTAGAGCACGCCAAGGACGCAGATGCGGCCAGATCAGCGGCGTCCTTCGTGTCCGCCACCGCCGCGTGGCGCGGGGGCGGGGGCGGGGCGACTTTCGACGCGCGGCGCGGCTTGGCGGAATTCCTGCTGACGTTGCTGCTGTTGCTGCTGGCGGAATTCTTGTGGCCGCTGGGATTGGGGGTAGGCGTTAGGATTCGGGCGGTAGGCCTGACGTCCCATGTTGTTTGGCTCGCGATAGAGCTGCTGGCGTTGCTGGGATGGGAAGGCGTTGCCGTTGGGCATGCGTTGCTGCTGAGGATAGTTCTGGCGGAAGGTGGGGCGGTTGGGGTTGGGGCCTGCGAAGCCTCCGCGGGTTGTTGCTGCGGGATTTCCGCGATATACGTTGGGGCCGGCGGCGGTGAGGGCGGGGCGGCCGTTGTTGTAGCGGGCGAACTGTTGGCGGTCCTGGGCGGCGAAGTTCTGGTGCTGGAGTTGCTGGCCAGTGGCGCGGAAGTGGGGCTCGCGAAGCGCGGCGAGTTCGGGGGGCGAGGGACGATAAGGGACGCCGCCGCGGCCGCCGTTGTAGCTGACGTGGTTGTAGGCGCCGTTGCGGAGTTCTACCGGGTGGTCATAGATGTTGTGAACGCTGCCACCGAGGTTGTTGACGGAGCGGTTATAGGCGAAGGTGTTGCCGCGCCAGTAACCGCCTTCGTAACCCACGCCACCGTATCCGAAGCCGTAGTTTATGCCCCCGTAAAAGCCAATGTGCGGACCCCAGTAGCCGGGGTGGAAGTAGAAAGCGTTGCCTTCGTACGCCCAGTAGGCGGGGGTCCAGAGGAAGCCTGCGCGGGGTGGGAGCACCCAGGCTCCGGGGACCCAGTAGTAGCCTTCGGGGCCGTAGGCCCAGTAGCCTGGGGTCCAAAGGTAGCCGTCGCCGGGGCAGACGGGCTGCGCGTAGACCGGCAGCGACGGCGGCCCGAAGGCGACCGAGATTCCTACCTGCGCCGGGAGCGCGGAGGGGATGGCCAGCGCGGCTGCAAGAAGCAGCGCTCGGATTCCGGATTGGAGGGTGATGGCCATGAGTCTTTATGTTGACAGACGCGTGACCGCTATCTGCCGGATGTATCCATGTGTGTGGACACGAGATTCAGATGCATGTTGCGAATTGTTTGATGCGGTCCTTCGCCGCCCTCCCCCATAAAGTATGCAAAGTCCTCAAAGCAAAGTCTTTAGGCCAGGACTTTTGATGTGAACCTTACGTGCAAACGCCCGACCGGGGCCGGGCGTTGCACGTGTCGCTTGCTGACTCAATTGTACAGGGCGAGTCAAGTGCGGCGGTGACGGTGTTAGTTTCGGGAATTCGAGTGAGCCGAAGATCATGAAGATAAGTGCAGGTGCGACTGTTTGATAGGCGACATAGGGCCGGACTTACGCGTCATATAACCGGGCGTATGGTGAGTTGGCCAGCCCGCGTCGTACAGAACCTATTCAGTTGCGACGTCCCCAGGCCCTACCATGTGCGCAAAGACAGCTCTCCGTACCAAGAAGGCGACGGCCCGGATGTCCGCTTTGTCGATGGACATCATCCATCAGGCGCTGCAGAGTCGGATCGACCATCTTGAGAGCCAGATGGACGAACTACAGGACAATTTTCTGTCTGCGAAGCGATCGAGAGACCAGTACCTAGACCTATACGAGCTGGCTCCTATCGGGTATCTGACCCTGGACCTTCAAGCATTGATTCTGGACATCAACCTCAGTGGCGCGAAGCTGTTGGGGATGAATCGCGACCATATTATCGGATGCTCGTTTGCGAATTTCATTGCCGCGCATGAAAGCGTTCGATCGTCTCAACTGCTGGATGACGTCACCAGGAGCGGCGATCCTCAAAGCTTCGATGTAACGCTGCGACGGGGCGACGGCACGTTTTTTTCGGCGCAGCTGGACTGTGTTCACGTCTCGGCGAAGGACTTGAGCTCTCCGGTTCGGATCACGCTGGTGGACATCACTGAGCGCAAGCGGGCAGAGGCTGAGATCAAGCAACTGGCGTTCTATGATCCGCTGACGGCGTTGCCGAATCGGCGACTGCTGCTGGATCGGCTTCAGCACACCTTTATCGAGTGTGGACGGACGCGCCAGCATGGGGCGATTTTTTTATCGATCTGAACGACTTCAAGAGCTTGAACGATTCTCAAGGGCACGCGACCGGAGACTTGTTGTTGCAGCAAGTCGCGTTCAGGATTTCGGCTGCGGTGCGTGAAGGGGATACTGTGGCGCGGCTGGGCAGGGATGAGTTTGTGGTGATGGCGCAGCATCTCAGCGGCAATCCCGTTGAAGCAGCGAGGCAAGCGAAACAGGTGGGGGAGAAGATACTGGCCGTCTTCAACACTCTGTACGTTCTGGGTGGGTACGAGTATCGCGGAACGGCGAGCATTGGCATGACGCTGTTCAAGGATGACCTGTCTTCGGTGGAGGATTTGTTGAAACGTGCCGACATGGCGCTCTACGAAGCGAAGACGGCCGGTGTCAGCACGATGCGTTTCTTCGATCCCGAGATGCAAGCTACGGCTTCGGCCAGAGACACGCTGGATGTCGACTTGCGGCTGGCACTGAAAGTACGTCAATTTGTGCTGTATTACCAGCCGCAGGTGAACTACGAAAGCAAGTTGACCGGGGTGGAAGCGCTCATCCGGTGGCGGCATCCTGAGCGCGGTTTGCTGCTTCCGCCGGAGTTCATTCCCTTTGCTGAAGAGAAGGGACTGATTGGTCTGATCGGTGAGTGGGTATTAGAAGCGGCCTGTCTGCAACTGGTGGCGTGGCAGGAAGAGGTTGAAAGAGCGCATCTCCGGATCGCGATTAATGTAAGCGCACTTGAATTCTCGCACCCTGATTTTGTGCCGCGGATGCTGCGGATAATCGATCGCATCGGGATCGATCCGAGCAAGCTGGTGCTGGAGTTTACCGAAAGAGTGATGCTGGGGAGCATGGCGGATACCCTGGCGAAGATGACTATTCTAAAAGCGCGGGGGATCTACTTCTCTCTGGATGATTTTGGGATTGGGTATTCGTCGCTGGCGTACCTGCAGAGTCTTCCGCTGGATGAGCTGAAGATCGATCGGTCGTTTGTGCAGAATATTCTGCTCAATGCCAGCGATGCGGCTATTGCCTGCTCGATCATTGCGCTGGGGAATAGTCTTGGTTTAACGGTTATTGCCGAGGGTATCGAGACGGAAGAGCAGCGAGATTTTCTTGCGGCTCAGGGATGCCTGGCGTACCAGGGGTATCTGTTTGGGAAGCCGGTCCCGGCGGGAGAGCTTTTTGCGGGGACGGGAAAGCGGAAGCCAAAACAGAAGCTATCTGTTCAAGATGTTGCGTAATCTTCTGCGACAAAGGGGCTACCACGAATGGGTAGAGCGAGCGGGTGGCTGCTATCGCAAGAGCTTGGTGATGAGCGTGACAAAGGTGCAAAACGCCAGGACGGCTGCGAGGTAAAGCCAGCTGGCGGGACGAGCGAAGTTGAAGGTTCATCCCCA
>CAZZYB010000128.1:0-3006 GCA_964658125.1 uncultured Acetobacteraceae bacterium
TCGCGCCAGGAAATGGATTTGACCGAGAGGCCGAAAGGAAAAGGCGGCCCGAAACTCTTGCGATACCCTTTGCGTCACTATACCTTCGGTAAGATGGTGTGTCTGTCGACCACCGCATTCAGACATGGGCTGGCGGCACGGCTTTCGGAGCACCCTCCGGCGGCAGACGGCGCATCCCATAGAAGTACAGCCTTTTAGGAGCTCATCGAGCAAATGCCTCTGCCTTCCGCGCAAGACTCAGGGCCCGCGGCTCACCGCGATCTTGATCCTCACCACGCCCTGCCCTCGTCGGTCATTGCCGACCCCGCGCATCAGCTCCCCGCCTCGACCGAGGAGCCTCGGGCTAAAGGAAGCTGGGCACGCAAGCTCATTGTTATCACCGTCATCCTCGCAGCCATCGGGTTCGCCGTCTGGCGGATCTACGTCAATCAGACCGAAACCGCCGTCACCAACAATCGGGCCGCTGCTGCTGCCAACCGCCCTACGCCGGTCCTGGTTGCAGTGGTTCAACAGAAAACGGTGCCCGTCTACCTGACGGCACTTGGCACGGTGACTGCCTACAACACGGTGACCCTGCACAGCCGAGTCGACGGTCAATTGCTGAAGGTAAATTTTCAGGAAGGCCAGGCGGTCCGGCAGGGACAGCTGCTGTTGCAGATTGACCCGCGTCCTTACCAGGCTGCGGTGGCGCAGGCACAGGGCCAGCTTGCAAAAGATGAGGCCACCCAGAAGAACGCCCAGGCGGAAGCCCAGCGGTACACCGCGCTTTACCAGGCGGGCGTGGTCAGCAAGGAATCACAGCAAACCCAGATTTCGAACGAAGGCCAGGCTGCGGGCTCGATTGCCGCCGACAACGCGGCGATCCAGGCTGCGAAGGTCAATCTTTCGTACACCAGCATCTACTCGCCGATTACCGGCGTGGTGGGCCTGCGCGGCGTTGACCCGGGAAACATCGTTCACGCGTCGGATGCGACGGGGCTCGTCGTCATCACGCAGGTCCATCCCATTGCCATCATCTTCACTCTCCCTGAAGATCAGCTTCCGCAGGTGCAGCAAGCGATGCGTGGCTCGAAGCTGGTCGTCGAAGCGTACGATCGCAACGACTCGCACAAGATTGGCGAAGGAAAGCTGATGACGATCGACAACCAGATCGACACCACTACCGGCACCGCCAAGCTGAAAGCAGTTTTCGAAAACAGCGACGATGCTCTTTTTCCGAACCAGTTCGTGAACGTGCGGCTGATACTTCACGAGCGGCAAAATGCGACCGTGGTTCCTACTGCGGCGATTCAGAGCGGGACCCAAGGTACGTTTATCTTCGTGGTCCATCCCGGTCCGACACCGGCTAACAAGGTTCGCGATAACGGCGGTGCTGCTGGAGCAGGCGGCAGCGCAGGGAACAATGGCGGCGGAAGACCGGCCGGTGCCGGCGGTCCGGGGGCATCCGGCAGAGGTGCTTCCGGCGGAGGCGCTGGCGGAGACGGCGGCGGAGCCAACGCACCGAAGTTCCATGTCGACACGGTGGCGGTGCATGTGGATTTCGCGCAGGGATCGAACAGCATCCTGGCCGACGGCGCGGTCCACACTGGCGACCAGGTCGTGATCGATGGACAGGAGAAGCTTACCGACGGTTCCAACGTTGTTCCGACGCGCGGCAATCCTCCCGCGGGCACCGGCAAGGGGAGCGGCGTAGGTGCGCAGACTCCTGCGCCTTCGGACGGCGCCAGGCCTTCAACGCCTTCGGCAACGCCTCAGCCGGGCCAGTCGCAACCGCCCAACGGCGGCCACCGGCACGGCGGCAACCCTAACGGCGCTGGCAACGGCACCGGAGGCGGTGAAGCGGAATGAGTCCTTCACGGCCATTCATCCTGCGACCGGTGGCCACCTCGCTTTTGATGGTGGCCATTTTGCTTGCGGGCGGCGTCGCGTACCTGCAACTGCCGGTTTCGGCGCTGCCGCAGGTCGACTACCCCATCATCCAGGTGCAAACGTTCTATCCCGGCGCCAGCCCCGAGGTGATGGTCAGTTCCGTCACCGGGCCGTTGGAACGCCAGTTTGGGCAGATTCCCGGCCTGACGCAGATGACCTCCAGCTCGTCGGGCGGCGGCTCCGTCATTACGCTTGAGTTCAACCTGAATGAGTCGATCGATATAGCGCAGCAGGACGTGCAGGCGGCTATTAACGCGGGCTACTCGTTCCTGCCCAAGGACCTGCCCAACCCACCGATTTATTCCAAGGTGAACCCGGCGGATGCACCTATCATGACGCTGGCGCTGACCTCGGACACGATGCCGCTCTCGAAGGTGGAGGACCTCGCGGACACTGTTCTCGCGCAGAAGATTTCGCAGCTTTCGGGCGTCGGACTGGTGTCGATTGCGGGCGGACAGAAGCCGGCTGTGCGCATCCAGGCGAACCCGATGTCGCTGGCCAGTTACGGTCTGTCGCTCGAAGACGTTCGCTCGGCGCTTGGCACAGCGAACGTCGATCAGGCCAAGGGAAACCTCAACGGGTCTCGCCAGGCGTACACCATCGGCGCCAACGATCAACTGCTTTCGAGTCTGGATTACTCGAAGGTCATCATCGCCTATCGGAACGGTTCGCCGGTGCGACTTTCGGATGTCGCTAACTCCGTGGATTCGTCTGAAAACCTGTATCAGGCGGCGTGGATGGGTACTGCCGCGGTGCCGGCGCAGAAGGTGAAGGGCAAGGATGAGCCGGCGAAGGATGCGGTGCTCAAACCCGCCATCATCGTCAACATTCAGCGCCAGCCGGGCGCGAACATCATCGGCGTCGTCGACCAGGTGAAGGCGGTGCTGCCCAAGCTGCAACAGTCGATGCCGGCCGCGATTGAGCTACAGGTGCTGACAGATCGCACTAACACCATCCGCGCGTCGGTGGCCGACGTGCAGTTTGAGCTGTGCCTCACCATCGCGCTGGTGGTGATGGTGATCTTCCTCTTCCTGCGGTCGATTGCGGCGACCATTATTCCTGCGGTCGCTGTTCCGC
>CAZZYB010000128.1:3016-8956 GCA_964658125.1 uncultured Acetobacteraceae bacterium
CATCATGTACCTGCTGGGCTACTCGCTCAACAACCTGAGCCTGATGGCGCTGACGATTTCTACAGGCTTCGTCGTGGACGACGCCATCGTCATGATCGAGAACATCGACCGCTATCTGGAGATGGGCGACAGTCCGCTGGACGCCGCGCTCAAGGGTTCCGAGCAAATCGGCTTCACGATTCTCTCGCTGACCGTGTCGCTGATCGCGGTGTTGATTCCGCTGCTGTTCATGGGCGATATCGTGGGGCGGCTGTTCCGGGAGTTCGCAGTCACGCTGGCAGTAACGATTCTGGTCTCCGCGGTGGTTTCTCTGACGCTGACGCCGATGATGTCTGCCAAGCTGCTGAAGCACAAGAGCAAGGCCGACCAGAACAAGTTTTATCGCAAGTCCGAAGAGTGGTTCGAGTACGTCATCGCGAAGTACGGCAACGGTGTGAAGTGGGTGCTGGCGCATCAGCCTCTAACGTTGCTCATCACGGCTGCGACCTTCGTGCTCACTCTCGTCCTCTACATCATCGTGCCGAAAGGCTTCTTTCCGGTGCAGGACACCGGCGTTCTGCTGGCCATTACTGAAGCCGACCAGAGCGTTTCGTTCTCGGCGATGAGTGCGCGGCAGCTGAATCTCGCGCGCAAGATTCTGGAAGATCCGGACGTGGATTCGATCAGCTCGTTCATCGGCATCGATGCGCAGAATCAGACGCTCAACTCCGGGCAGATTCAGATCAACCTCAAAGACCGCACGAACCGTTCCGTGACCGCTCAGCAGGTGATTCAGCGCCTGCAGCCCGAGGTCAACAAGGTCGATGGCATCCAGACCTTCCTGCAGCCGCTGCAGGATCTGACGGTAGAAGATCGCGTGTCGCGTACTCAATATCAGTACTCCGTTGAAGACGCGAGCGCGACTGAACTTGCGGACACCACCAACAGGCTTGTCGAAAAGTTCAAGACGATTCCAGTGCTTACCGACGTTGCCAGCGATCAGCAGCTCAACGGCCTGAAAGCGGAGCTCGTGATCGATCGCGATACGGCTTCACGGTTCGGAATTACGCCGCAGAATATCGACGACACGCTGGACGACGCCTTCGGTCAGCGTCAGGTCTCGACCATCTTCACGCAGCTGAATCAGTACCACGTCGTGATGGAAGTCGCACCGAGTTTCCAGCGCAACGTGACGTCGCTGGACAACATTTACGTGAAGAGCTCGAATGGAACTCAGGTGCCGCTGAACACCTTTACGCAGCTGGTTCCGCAACGCACGGCGCTGGTGATCAATCACCAAGGCCAATTCCCTGCGACGACCATCAGCTTCAACCTGGCCGGCGGAAAGTCGATCGGCGATGCTGTCACCGCGATCGACAAAGCCGTTAAAGACCTGAACCTGCCGGCGAGCGTCAACGGCTCGTTCCAGGGCTCTGCCGCAGCGTTTGAAGCGTCGCTGACCAATGAGCCGCTGTTGATTCTCGCGGCGCTCATCACGGTGTACATCGTGCTGGGCGTGCTGTACGAAAGCTATATCCACCCGATTACGATTCTGTCCACACTACCTTCGGCCGGCGTCGGCGCGATTCTTGCTCTGATGGTCTTCCACATCGACCTCTCGGTGATTGCCCTGATTGGCATTATTTTGCTAATTGGCATTGTGAAGAAGAATGCCATCATGATGATCGACTTCGCGTTGGAAGCCGAACGCGAAGGCGGTATGGAGCCCGAAGAAGCCATTTATCAGGCCTGCCTGCTGCGCTTCCGTCCGATCATGATGACGACGTTTGCAGCGCTGCTGGGCGGCATTCCGCTAGCGCTCGGCTCCGGCACAGGGTCGGAGTTACGGCGGCCGCTGGGCATCACAATCGTCGGCGGGCTGATTGTGTCGCAGGTGCTGACACTTTTCACGACGCCGGTCGTCTATTTGTTCTTTGACCGCATCGGCCGCAAGTACCTGCACACCGCCGAAGCTGATGAGGAATTGTACGAACACACTCACGGCGGCCAGCACGGCAAGCATGACCCGCACCCGGTCGCGGGAGACTGAGGCGGAATCGAAGCGCATACTTTAGTGAGGAGACAAATTTATGCCGGCAACCGAACAGCTTGTAATCGACCTGCCAGAGGATGTGCTGGACCTGGTGCGCTCAAGAGTTGCGTCAGGTAAATATGCCAACGAAAGCGAAGTGATTCAAGAGGCACTGATGGACTCGATCCTGCCGCCTATCGAAACAGATAGCCTCGAACACTGGATCCGCACAGAGGGCGTGCGACGTTTCGACGCCATGAGAGCCGATCCTTCACGAGGGCTCTCAATCGACGAAGCGTTCGCCGGTCTGGATTCGGAAAGTTAGGCGGAGGCCGGTGTTCCGTGTCCATTTTTCTCCTGAATCCAAACTCGATCTGCAGGAACTTCATGAATACATTGCTTCCAAGTCCAGTCATCGAAGAGCGGACGGTTATATCCGGCGCCTGCGAAAGTTTTGCGAAGGGTTGGCGGTGGCGCCGCATCGCGGAACGAGCCGACATGACCTTCGGCCAGGACTCCGCTGCATCGGATTTGAGAGGCGCGTGGCTGTGCTGTTCGCCGTTTTCGATGAGGAGGAAATCGTGGAGGTTGAAGGGTTCTATTACGCAGGTCGACAACGGAGATAACCCATCGGCGATAGGCAGGCTGACCGCCGATCTCGTTCCCCTGCCTTCCCTGATCGGCAAAGAATCCGATCACCCGATGACCTTTCTAGTCCGGACCGACCCACAGCACGTCCAAATAACAGCGGAAGTTTCCCCTGAATCTGTGCAGTACAGCATCGCGAGCAAATGAGCTTCGAGAATCCCCAACCCGGCGACCACACCCCGCACGACGCCCCCCGTCCCGGCGACGAAGCCAAGCTGCGCGGTGACGCACAAGCGCGCGAAGGCGACCGCGCTCCGCAGGATGCGGCCCGACCCGGGGACGCGAAGAAAGAGAAGCGCAAGCCTCTCGCTGACAGCGTCAACACCATTCACTTTTCGGCGCCGTTCATCAAGCGGACGGTGGCGACGTTCCTGCTCAGCGCTGCCATCATCCTGGCGGGGATTGTGGCGTACAAGCTGCTGCCTGTGGCGTCGCTGCCGCAGGTTGAGTTCCCCACCATTGGCGTGGGCGCGGGGCTGCCCGGAGCTGATCCTGAGACGATGGCTTCGGCCGTGGCCACGCCGCTGGAGCGCCAGTTCTCGCGCATCGCCGGCATCAACCAGATGACGTCGTCGTCGGGGGCCGGGTCGACCAGTATCACCATGCAGTTCGACCTTGATCGCGATGTGAATGGTGCAGCCCGCGACGTGCAGGCGGCGATCAACGCAGCGCGGGCGCAGCTTCCGGCGAACATGCCGTCGAACCCGTCGTATCGCAAATCGAATCCGTCGGACTCTCCCATCCTGATGCTCGCGCTTACGTCGGACACCGTTCCCGTTCCGCAGATGTACGACGTCTCCGACTCGATTCTGGCGCAGAAGATTGCGCAGGTTGAAGGCGTGGGGCAGGCTTTTACGGGTGGCTCCGCGAAGCCGGCCGTGCGGATTGAAGTCAATCCGAACCTGCTGGCCAGCACAGGAATCGGGCTCGAGGCTATGCGCGCCGCAGTGGCGGGCGTCAACGTGCTGCAGCCCACCGGGTACCTCAACGGTTACGGCTCGGACGGGCAGCGTATCGCAGTGGACACGACAGACCAATTGTTTGGCGCCGCCGCCTACGCGCCGCTGATCGTTGCAACCGACAAGGGTCCGGTCTCGACCGCGCAAGCTAACAGCGGTCTGCCGGCGGCATCCGCATCGGCCGTCAACGGCAGCAGCACCGCAGCGACAGCCACAAAGAGTGGCAGCACCTCCAGCGGCTCCTCGGCCAATGCCGGCTCTTCCACAGCGCCGAAGGCGGCGACGCCAGCCGTCAACAACTTTGCCAATGCGCAAGCGCCCGCCTACGGCCCGGCGACAGCCCACGGTACTGTTCGCATACAGGACGTGGCGCGGGTTGTAGACAGTGTCGAAGACATTCATACCGGCGGCTTGTTCAACGGCAAGCCTGCCATCCTCGTTATTGTCTTCAAGCAGACGGGCGCGAACGTGATCAGCACAGTCGATAACGTGTTGAAGATTCTTCCAACGCTGCAGGCGTCGATTCCGAAGGCCATCAAGCTGCAGGTGGTGCTCGACCGCACATCGACCATCCGCGCCTCGGTGAAAGAGGTGACGCGGACCCTGATCATCTCCATTGTCCTGGTTATCCTGGTGGTGTTCCTTTTCTTGCGCGAAGGTCGCTCGACGCTGATTCCGTCGGTCTCTGTTCCGCTTTCTCTGCTGGGTACGTGCGGCGTGATGTACCTGCTGGGCTACTCGCTCGACAATCTTTCGCTCATCGCGCTCACCATCTCCACCGGCTTTGTGGTGGACGACGCCATTGTCGTGGTGGAGAACATTACGCGCCACCTGGAAGAAGGGATGACCCCGTTCGACGCCGCGATGCTGGGCTCCCGCGAGATCGGTTTCACCGTGCTGTCGATGTCGACTTCTCTGGTCGCGGTGTTCATTCCTATCCTGTTGATGGGTGGCATTCTCGGGCGCCTGTTTCGCGAGTTCGCGGTCACACTCTCCGTCGCTATCGGCATGTCGCTGGTTGTCTCGCTTACGACGACGCCCATGCTGGCCGCGAAGTTTCTCAAGCCATTCAGCGAGCGCAGTAAAGGGTGGTTCTTCCGCACCGGCGAACGTGTCATCGGGTGGGCTACAGCCGAGTATGAGCACGGGCTGCGCTGGGTGATCCGGCACAAGATCATTACACTGGCTGGCTTTGCGTTGACCTTCGCGCTCAACATCTACCTCTTCTCCATCATTCCGACAGGCTTCTTTCCGCAGCAGGATACGGGGCGTCTCGGCGGCCGCGTGCAGGGGCAGCAGGACATCTCCTTCGTGGACATGAAGCAGAAACTGACCCAGCTGGTGGAGATCACCCGCAAGGACCCGGCCGTGGAGAACTCGCTGGCGTTCCTGGGCGGCGGCGGGCCCGGCGGCGGTTCGTCGAACTCCGCCAACATGTTCCTGGTGCTCAAGCCGGACGCGGAGCGCCATCACCCCTGGTGGTCGAATGCGCGTGACGACTCCGCCGATGCGGTTTTGAACCGACTCCGTCCGCTGACCGGGCATATCCCCGGCGTGCAGCTTTACCTGCAAAGTTCGCAGGAACTGAACATTGGCGGTCGCGGCTCGGCCACGCAATATCAGTACTCGCTAACCGCCGATTCGGTGGCAGAGTTGAACCAGTGGACTCCGGTCCTGATGGCAGCGATGCAGAAGCTTCCGCAGATCAAAGACGTCGCCACCGACCAGCAGGACAAGGGGCTGCGCGAACAGGTGGTCATCGACCGCGACACTGCGTCACGGCTCGGCGTCAGCGCCCTGGCTATCGATTCCACTCTCTCCGACGCCTTCGGCCAACGCCAGGTGTCGACCACGTACATGCCGCTGAATCAGTACCACGTCGTCATGGAAGTCGATCAGCAGTACTCCGACGATGTCACCGACCTGAGCCGCATCTACGTGAAATCCAGCAACGGCGCACAGATTCCGCTTTCTGCAATTACGCACATGGAAACGCAGCGCATTCCGCTTTCGGTGAACCACCAGGGACAATCGCCTGCCGGAACGCTTTCGTTCAACCTCGCACCCGGCGCATCGCTCTCGGACGCTACCGCCGCCGTCGAAAAGGCGCGCCAGGATATCGCGATGCCTTCTACCATTCACGGAGGGTTCCAAGGGACAGCCCAGGCCTACCAGGCATCGCTTGCGTCAGCCGGGTGGCTGGTGTTGCTGGCTCTCATCACGGTGTACATCGTGCTCGGGATCTTGTACGAAAGCTTCATCCATCCGTTCACGATTCTTTCGACGCTGCCCTCCGCGGGTTTGGGAGCTTTTCTTGCACTG
>CAZZYB010000128.1:8966-9263 GCA_964658125.1 uncultured Acetobacteraceae bacterium
CACTGCTCATCTTCAAGGTTGAGCTTTCCATCATTGCCGATATCGGTCTGCTGCTGCTGGTCGGCATCGTAAAAAAGAACGCCATCATGATGATCGACTTTGCGCTGGTGGCCGAGCGCGAGCAGGGCAAAACACCCGAGGAAGCGATCTACCAGGCTTGCATGCTGCGTTTCCGGCCGATCATGATGACGACGATGGCTGCGCTTCTGGGTGGTATTCCATTGGCCCTCGGCTCGGGCACAGGGTCGGAGCTGCGCCGCCCGCTCGGCATTACCATCGTCGGCGGCCTGCTGGTGT
>CAZZYB010000129.1:0-9225 GCA_964658125.1 uncultured Acetobacteraceae bacterium
GATAGAAGAGAGCCTGGGAGTCGCCAGACGGGTGCTGGCTGTCGAAGATGTCCCCGGCAATGAGGAGTGTGTCGATCTCACGCTGCTTCACGATCTCGACGAGAGAATCCAACACAGCGGTCTGCTCAAAATCCCGCGCATACTCTCGCAGCGTGTGACCAAGATGCCAGTCGGCCGTATGAAGAATCTGAAGCATGTCGTTCCGTTCTATAGATCCTTCGGTTGGTAAGTCTCTCTACTAAAATAAGCCCGCGCATTGCTGACCTAAAGCCTGGGATCGATCGGTTCGCTCTCCAGCGCGAGCACACCGAAGACGCACTCGTGAATCCTGCGGAGCGGCTCCTTCGCCACAAACCGCTCCAGCGCTTCAATGCCCAGAGCAAACTCTCGGGCAGCTAGCGACCGTTTCGCACCCACGTTGCGCGCGCGCAAACGCTCGAGATTCTCAGACAGCAGGTACTCGGGCCCATAGATGATGCGCAGGTATTCAGGGCCGCGACACTTGATCGCCGGCTGCGAAAACCGCTTCCCCGTGGTGATGAAGTCGAGCGGCTTTACAACCATGCCTTCGTGCCCCGTTGACGTCAACTCCGTCCACCACGCAACAGCCGACTCGCAACTCGCCGCATCGTTCAGATCCACAATCCGAAACGGCGTTGCAATCAACAGCTTAGTGTCAGCGGCGCAAAGCCCTCGCAGCATCTCCATGTGCCACGTGTGCGGCTTGTCCGTATGCACCGCAGCCTCACTCGCAAGCAGATGAAAGGGCGCGAGCTTCAGATCATCGATCGACGTCACTGACCAGCAGTACTGCCGATACTCCTGAACATATTTCTGCATTGCCGATAGACGCAGCATCATGCGCTCAGCTAGTTCACCAAGCTCCAGCAAGCGCTCTCGCGCCTTCGCCAACACCTGAACCTCAGCCCCCAGCGCCATCAATCCAGCCGAACCCACCGGAGCATACTGCGACCTAAGCAGTTCCTGCGCCTTCGCCGACCAAGGCATCAGTTCGCAATCAAGACACATCCAGTCAGTTCTCAAAGTCGCCCACAGCCCCGCCGCCTCAGCAGCATCGCGCAGCCGCCCGAGAAACGCGGCCTCTGTGGCATCGTCGGTAAAGAAGCGCCGCCCGGTCCGGGTGTACACAACCCCCAGCGCAGGAGTTACCACGCCAAACCGCGACAGCGCAACCGTCTCGTCCCGGCACACGATAACCACAGCACGCGACCCCATGTGCTTCTGCTCGCAGATCACCTGCGACACACCTTCGCTGCGGTAGTATCCAAGCGCCTCCTGCGGGTGCTCCAGCAACTCAGGCTTCTTGCTGGTCTCACTCGGCGACATCGTCGGCGGGAGATAGATCAGCCATTTAGGATCAACGGCGAACCGGCTCATCACCTCCAGCGCCGCAATCGCGTTCTCCTCGCGGATCGTGATCTTAGGGAGCAGACGCGTATCGATCAAACGCTTACCTACGACATCCGCCAGGTCCAGCACGTCATCGTCGGCCTGCTGCGCCGTACGCGGCAGACGCTCGTCGGTTGCAAGAAAGGGTCGCGTCGGCTCGTAGTACATCTTGCGTGCCGGCACGGAAACGACTTCGCGCTCCGGATAGCGAAGTGCGGTCAGGCTGCCGCCGAAAACAGCACCAGTATCAATGTTCACCGTGTTGTTGAGCCACACAGGTTCAGCGATCGGTGTGTGACCATACACCACCAGCGCACTGCCGCGATAGTCCGCCGCCCACACATAGCGCACATTGCCAAACTCATCGGTTTCACCCGTGTTCTCACCATGCACAGCCACATCGCGAACCTTCGCAGATCCACGCCCCTGCATGGATTCCTTCAGCCCCGCGTGTGCGACAACCAACTTGCCATCATCGAACACGTAGTGGCTGACCAGGCCGCGGATAAAGTCAGCAATGTTGCGCTTCGTCTCAGGCGTCTCCGACGCCAACTGCTCCAGTGTCTCGCCAAGCCCATACGTAAGCGGCGTGTCTTTCCCTCGCAGCACTCGCATCAAGCGAACATCGTGATTGCCGGGAACACAGAACGCCTGGCCCGACGCAACCAGTTGTGCCGCGAGCTTCAAAACCTGCGGAGACGCGGGACCGCGATCTACCAGGTCCCCCACAAAAACAAGCCTGCGCCCTTCGGGTGCAACCAGCGAGAAATCGTTCCCCTCTGCCGTTAGCGCATAGCCCAGCTTAGCCAGCAGATCCGTAAGCTCCTCGAAGCAGCCGTGAACATCCCCAATAATGTCGAACGGCCCATGCTCCGACTTGCGATTGTTGTACAGCGGCTGCCGCTCGACGGTCGCGGCGTCCACCTCTTCGGGTGACGAAAGTTTGAAGATATGGCGAAGACCTTCGCGCTCCAACCCCCGCATCGACCGCCGTAATTGCGCACTCTGATTACGGATTACATGAGGACCAAACTGACGGTCCGGTCGGGACGCATTGCGATCCTGGCAAAGCCGCTCGGGAAGATCGAACACAATCGCACAGGGTACAACGTGAAACTCCTGCGCCAGTGCGATGAGCGTCTTCCGTGCCTCAGGTTGAGTGTTAGTAGCATCAACAACGGTCAGCCTGCCGCGCGCGAGCCGCTTGCGAAGAATCTCATGCAGCAGCGCAAATGCATCATTCGTTGCAGATTGATCGTTCTCGTTATCTGAGACAAGACCACGGCAGACATCAGATGAAACAACTTCCGTAGTGAGAAAGTGCTTACGGCCGAACGTGGATTTTCCAGATCCGGAAGGGCCGACGAGAAGTACAAGAGCAAGATCGGGAATTGTAATGTTCATACGTTATGTACTGTTCCAATCTCGGTTGCGTTCAAACGAATACGAACCAGCAGATCATTAAGTGCAGGACGAGCAGAGTAGTGCTCGGGTAATGACGTTTCGGCAGCCTCAGCAACAAGCCTCTCGCGCAAGCGCAGGAACTCCTGCTCGAACCGATCTGCTTCACCGGCATCAAGCGTTTCTTTTTCGGCGCCGCCAATCTTGCGCGCCATCAACTCTGGAATGAACGGCAAGCGATATGTTTCATTCAGTATCCCAAGGTTCGCCTCAATGTAGTTAGCACGCATGAGATGAATACCGGTAAGCAGCACTCGAAACGTATAGAGAAGCGGCTTCACTCTGGGCTTCGGTTCCTTGCGAAACATCTCCCATTGATTATTGGCAAAGCCAATGTAATGGTGCGCATGATGCTTCGTCAGCAGTCCGGGCACAAGGCTCTTTAGCTCGCCATGCTCAGGCGTTGTCTGGACAATGATCGGTGACAGCAGCTGCTCCAGCACATAGCCATTCGGCCGGAGCAGGAGCGTGAAGAATTTACGAACATCATGCGTCACAAGATCGAGTTCGATCTCCTCATCGTGCGCAATCTCTATCGTCTCTTCCAATGGAAGTAGTCCAACCACCTGTTGAGGCAGCAGTATATGAACGCCGCGCAGGTCCCAGTCTGAGTCCGCCGATGCAAAGCCATATAAATGCGCCCCGCTGACCGTTGCGAAAAGCAATGGATACGGATGTTCCGTCGCCGCCTTACGAACTTGTTCCGGTATCGCGATCACGCCTCGACCTCCGCCATCTTCCGCCTTGCCCAAAGCAGCAAACGATTCGCTTCTACATAGTCGGGAGCATCGGGAAGCGCCGTGTTTTGAAACGCCGCCTCGAACTCCCGGTGCAGTTCAAGTCGCCAGCCATTCACTTCTTCCCACGGGCGTAGTCCATCCCGGATCGCCAACAAGTCGCTGCGATACTCCGCGATATGCACCGGCACATGTCCTTGCTTCAGCACGCTGACACCCTGCAACAAAAGCCTTATCAGGTGCATCGCATGCTTCCATTTGATCTCACCCAGCGCCCGAAGATCCTGTTCAAGCTTCTTGAACTGGGACATCACATAGCCGTTATAGGTCTGAAAGACCAGCTTCGAAAGAAAGATGTCGCGGCGCTCAAGAATCGCATCCGCAACCTCAGTCGAATGCTCCACGAGCGGCGTGAATAGGCATTCGAGAACATTCGGATTAGCTTTTAGTGCCAGCGTCAGGAACTTCTGTAGCTCCCAGTAGCACTCCTGTGCCTGTTCATTTTCGAGCTGCTCCGGCACACCGTAGATCGACCATTGCAGATCCGCCGGAGGAAGGTAGATCCCCCGCCGATCAGCATCGGAGCCGTCACGGTTCAAGCCATAAGCCTGGGATCCGACGACGCAACGATAAATCACGAAACTATCCGGATCATGCTCCCCTCTGGCCGAGACGGCTGCGCCGATGGGCCCACGCTTGACGTGCTTCAGGATCGTAAACGCGCTGCGTGTGACGCTTCCCTCCGTCCCATCCGGAAAGCGGACGCGATAGGCATGCGTCGCATCAGCGGGACATCCGACAACTTCCGCGACGGACCCAGCCGGACGTGCCCCGGCGTCTGAGCGCAGCACCACCTGCGTACCGATCGGCACGATGAGTTGCGGCGTAATGGCATTCGTACTACGCAAGGGAGAAGATCGCCATCTGCGTCGGAGCGCCATGAGTGCTGTCTTCCGGGCCCACCGGCTCGATCTTCGCGGTATAGCCAAAGCGCGTAGCAACAGCTGTCGCCCACTTCTCAAACTCCGCGCGGGTCCACTCGAAGCGGTGGTCCTTATGACGAAGCACACCGGCGGGCAGCGTCTCGAACAGGGCGTTGTACTCTGCGTTCGGTGTAGTGACCACAGCATGGGTGGGACGCGCGAACCCAAACAGCACCCGTTCGAACGAGGCAAGTCGAGGAGCATCGAGGTGCTCGATCACCTCGACCACAGCCGCCGCATCGAACCCGGTGAGCCTCTCATCCCGATACATAAGCGAGCCCTGCACCAGCGAAATGCTCGCTCGCCGGCGCTCACTCAAACGATCAAGATTCAGCCGCTCTTTTGCTTGCTCCAGCGTTCGCCATGAGACGTCCATTCCAAGGATCGTCTCGAATTGTATGTCCGCGATGAGTTGACGCACCAGTTTGCCCTCGCCGCAACCAAGATCAAGCACGCGCTTGGCGCCCAGACCACGCAGCACGTCCACCACAGAATTGATCCGCTGCTCATGCAGACTTGCTGTACGCGCCACTTGGGGAAGTTCTTCACGACTGGAGCTTTCCTCCACCGAAGACTCCTCAGGAAGAAGCCGCGCAAGGGCCTCGCGCGTCAACGTCCGTTGCCGCTTCAGATACCTCGATACGATAAGTTCGCGCTCCGGGTGATCAGGCAACCAACCCTCGCCGCGCCTCAGCAGCTTCTCAATCTCCTCGTCGCCCACCCAATAGTGCTTCTCGTTATCAAGGACGGGCACGAGGACATACAAGTGCGCCAGCAAATCCTGCAGGCGAACTGTGCCTGATAGCGTAAGCGATACATACGGCGACGCACCCCAATCCAGAAACTCTTCGTCCAGCGCGGCACTGGTAAGGGTCACCGTGTAAGCCAGCGGCTCGAACAGCCGCCGCACCAGCTCCGGATCGCCCGCGACAGCAGGAATAAACGCCACCAGCGGAATCGCTGTATCCGCAAGCTCCTGCCGATCTTTACTCCGCCCGCCCAGCGCCGACGCAAAAACACGCCCGATAGCGACGCTCAGAAAGGAGTTCGCCGCGTACGGCCGATCGTTCACATACTGCTCAAACTGATGGTCGTTGCCCGCAGGTCCGCGCCGCCCGCGTACGAGCGCAATCGGGTCCACTTCCAACAGAAGCGCTGCGGTGCAGAGTTCCTCGGTCGCTTCAGGATAAAAGACGTGCGTCTTCCCAAATGACAGCTCATCGCTCTGCACGCGAGACGGATTCTTGTGCAGCAGGTAGCCGAGATCTGTGGCCGGCGTGTGGGTCGTCGAGAGCGTCAGGAGCATGACAACAAGCTTACCGGTCGCTGGCAACTTTCGGCGCAAACCGAACGGCATGCAAGGATCTATCCATTACTGACCTGTCTGGATTGGTGGCACAGAGGAATCCATTCAACGCTCCACCACGTGCGCTCGTCGGGCTGCGACTTGCTTCACATACTGGACTTACCCCAGCGGCTTCGGACGAGCTTCAGGCCAGGATCGATCATGAGAGAATAATCCCTCCCATGTCGATCCTCACCAGACAAGGTTCCGGAACTATCTCATAGTTTCCCTCGTAGGCAAAGATCCGCCGCTTTGTCGGGATGATGATCCCGTCAACGTCGACATACTCCGATGCATAGTTTAGCCCCGTGGCTCCTCCCAGAATGTCGACGGTGTAATCATGCCGCCGCAGCAGTCCGTCAGGTCCAAAGCAGGAGATCTGCTCCCGCGTGTGGCTCTTGATGTAATCCGGGAATGTGATCTTCAACCGTCTCCATGTCTCAGCCTCAACATTGATCGAGGCGATCTCCTCCGTCGCGAAGCCATCACGCGTGTAGAGGAAGGGCGTGTTGAGGTACGTCCACAAAGCTTCACCCTGAAAGTAGGCGACATGAATATCGTCCCAGGGCGTCTCTCGGCGGTGGCCTTCGAAAGACGCCTTTGGGTTATCGCGACCGTGGATCAGGGTTCCGTCCATCTTCTCCATAAGGGTACGCTGAGGCTCGAAGATGAAGCGCTTGTCTTTCCCGGGAAACTCCGTGACAACGCGCTCCCTTCGGGTATTGACCGTCATCACAACGTCTTTGAGATAATCACCCTGTCCCTTCAGAAACCAGATCGCGCCGGTAATTGAGGCAGCTGCTTGAATGCTCCTTACCCTGTTCCAACGCTCCAGGCCACCGTGTGCATTCACAGCCAATTGCAGTAGATCATTCATAGCTTCTCTACATTCCCGTCCTTCGCCCAGCTCGTATTAGCGTTCTTCTGCATTCCCGAGTTTCCGCGCGAAGCTACGCCGCTGGCGTTTCGAGTTGCTCGTTAAAGGAAGTCACGAAGGCGGCTTCGCCCGGTCCTGCCTGGTCGCGAAGAAACCTTGCCCGGGTGACTAGGATCTCGTCTGCATCAGAAGCAAGGGCTGCCATGGTCTCTTCAAGGAAAGCCGCCAGCGGCATAGCCCGCGGCTCTTCGCTGCTGTTCAGCAACTCCGTCTGCACCCACGGAGGAATCACTTCGAGAACCCGCACCGAGGAATGGCGCAGCTTGAATCGAAGAGACTGCGAGTACGAATGCAGAGCAGCTTTGGTTGCAGAGTAAACGGCTGTCATGGCCATCGGCGTGAAGCCCAGCACCGAGGATACGATCAGGATTGCCGCCGATTCCTGCTTCTTGAGGTGCTCGACAAGGGCAGCCGTCAGGCGGATTGGCCCAGCCAGGTTGGTCGTGATCGTGGATGAGATCAGGTCATCGTCGATGCTCGTCGAGGCATCATCGATGTGCATGACGCCGGCGTTATTGATGAGCACGTTCAAGCTCGGAAACCTCGCGATCAGTTCAGCAGAAGCCCGCTGAATGCTGGCAAGGTCTGCGATGTCCAGTTCGATAGCGTCCATGCCCGGGTTCGCCGCGATGGTAGCCACGAGGTGGCCCCTGCGACGTCCGGAGATGATGACCTTGTTTCCGAGTTTGTGCAAAGCCTCAGCGATTCCCTTGCCGATGCCCGACCCTCCGCCCGTGATGAAGACTGTATTGCCAGTGAGTTTCATGTCATGCTCCTTATGCTTTGTTTGTTGTTGCTGGTTTAGGTGGTTGCGCTTCTAGCGGGGGTAGTCGCCCGATGGCCCATAAATGGATGGAACCCTCGCTCCGAGGGGACGCAAGTACACCGAAAGTTGACCACGATGGTGTATTGCATCGAACAGAAACAACCACAGGATCTGTCCCAGCGGCTGGCGCAGGACTTCTACACCCCCGGATGTGACCGATCGTTCTTCTTCCCACTGGTGCTGAGTCATCGCGCTCAGCGCATTCTGCAGCAGGAGAGTGTGCACCTCGAACTCTGAGGTGAGTACCGCATGCGCCGGTGGTTTTTCTCGCGGCATCTCCGCCGTATTGCAGCGAAGGAGTTCGTTGCAGACTCGCAGGCAGCGCACGATCCCCCATGCCGTTTCTCCGGCTGCTGACGAGGACGGGTGCGGCCTGTGCGCCAGCATCTCGTCATTCATCGCGAGAAGAACTTTGGCGGTAGTGATGGATTCGACGCGAAGACGTTCGCGGAAGAAGCCGACCGTGCCAACTGGATCGTACTCAGGCATGCTTCCTCCCCACTGCGGTGTACAGAGCTTCGGAAAGCGTGGGGTAGTCGACATATCCTTCGGCGTCTGGACCGTAGTAGAGCTTAGGACGTTGAGCATTGAGCGGACCTCCACTACGGATACGCTCCACCAGGTCCGGATTCGCGATGTACTCGCGCCCGAAAGCAATCAACTCACCCAGACCCTGCTGCACAAGCTCCTCGGCGTGGCCGACATCGATGTCCACGTTCAGCATCAGGGTGCCCGAGTACAGCCGGCGGAAGTGGTGCAGCATGCCATCGCCCGCAAGCGCTTCAAGCGGCGTTCCCGTCAGGTCGGCCATCTGCCGCATCAGCATCAGGTGCGAGAGGTCGTAGTCGTTCAACCGGCGATAGACGTACTCCGATGTTGCAAGCGTGGAGGGACCTGAGCGGAAGCCGCCACGTTCCGGCATGACTGGCCCTGCTTTGACCCCGACCCGCCTGCTTGGCCAAACCTCCAGCACAGCTTCCAGCACTTCGAACAGAAGACGCGCACGATTCTCAATGCTGCCCCCGTACGCATCGGTTCGAACGTTCAGGTTCTCCTGGAGGAACTGCTGGAAGAGATAGACGAAGCCCCCCTGGATCTGCACGCCATCAAAGCCGGCATCGCGAGCAACAATCTCAGCCTGACGAAACTCGGCAACAGTCTGGCGAATACCCTCTCGCGTCATCGAGACAGGCACTTGCGTCAACTCCGTCTTGCCGTAGCCTGTATGCACCAGTTGCTCGGGGTTCACGGCAGAGGCGGAGAGAGGGTATCTCCCAGCCCCGACGAGCTGCGCGTTTGTAACAGAACCCTGATGCCACAGCTGCACAATGATCTTTCCGCCAGCCTCGTGCACCGCGTCGGTGATCGTTTGCCAACCCTTGCGCTGGGCTTCGGTGTAGAGGCCCGGCGCACCGAACCATCCGCGGGCTTGCTCGCTGACGAACGTTCCTTCGGTAATGATGAGCCCCGCGGTCGCGCGCTGCTCATAATATTTGCGCATCAGCTGGCTGGGTACTCCATCCGAT
>CAZZYB010000130.1:0-9205 GCA_964658125.1 uncultured Acetobacteraceae bacterium
CCTGGCGCGATGCCGCCGTCGCTGAACACGGCGCCAGTCTCGAGTACGCGGACCAGTAGCCTGCCGCCGGACGGCCCAGTACCCGCGACGAACACGCCGCTGCCCCGCACCGGTGCCCCCGCGCGGCCGGCCGAAAGGCCGTGCAGGTTCGCCGTGATCGTCACGCCGGGGTCAGACTGCCGGTTCCATACCGTCAGCGCGCCGGGCACGACCTCGACCCCATAGCCGCTCGGTCGCTCGGGAAAGCCCCGCGCATCCGCAGCAACCACGTCCACCCCGTCCATTTCGACATGCCCGCCGCAACCCCGCCGACGGGCATGGCGACGCTGCGCTTTGGAATCTCCGGTGCGTCCACGCGCTCGTTAGCGATCAGCGTCAACGGCCAGACAGCTGGGGAACTCACCGACATTCCCGGCAACTCCGTCATCAACCGCGACGGCGTCGAAGGCAGTTGGATCGAAAAGGACCTCCGCTTTGACGCTTCGCTCCTGAAGCCCGGGGCAAACACCATCATCCTCAACGTACCCGCGGGCAGCCCCATGAGCGGCCTCAGCTATGACGTCATCCGCCTGGAATTGGCGACGCCGGGGCAGAAGTAACCTCCTCCTTGGGTCGCCTAATCTCTTGACGGGACCTGCATTTTATCGCCGTACCCGCGCCCTGCTATCACGATCGGAGCCGCATGAAGCGCCACAGACTCGTCCCACTAGCCATGCTGATTTGCTTGTCCGCGTCCGCGCAGCGCGAGCGCTACAACTTCAACTCCGACTGGCTGGTCCAGGTAGGCGACACCGCAGCCTCCGATCCCGCGCTCGACGACACCCATTGGAAGGCCGTCACGCTGCCCTACGCCTGGAATGAAGATTCTGCCTTCAAAGTCTCAATTGACAAGCTCCCGACGGGCGTTGCCTGGTACCGCAAACACTTCCGCCTGCCCCCGGGTACCTCGGACAAGCGCGTGTTTGTTGAGTTCGAAGGCGTCCGCCTAGCCGGCGAAGTCTACCTGAACGGCAAGCTCCTCGGACGCCACGAAAACGGTGTCTCAGCATTCGGATTCGACATCACCGCCGAAGCCAAACCCGCGCCAGCCGAAAACGTCATCGCAGTCCGCACAGACAACAACTGGAAGTACAAGGAAGTGGCGACGGGCACCACCTTCCACTGGAGTGACAGCAACTTCTACGCCAACTACGGCGGCATCAACCGTAACGCGTGGCTGCATATCACCGCGCCCATCTACCAGACGCTCCCACTGCTCTCTTCGCTCGGAACCACCGGCACCTACATTTACGCCAGCGACTTCGATCTCCTCTCCTCTTCCGCCAGGATCACAGCGGAGAGCCAGGTGCGCAACTCCTCCTCGACCCCGCAGAGCATCAGTTACAAGGCCAGTGTGCAGGACGCCGCAGGCAGGATAGTGGCCACGATGGACGGCCCAGCCGCCACGCTGGCCCCCGGCGCAACGCAAACCCTCGCCGCCAGCACACTCGTCCACGGCCTGCACCTGTGGAGCTGGGGCTACGGATATCTCTACCGGGTCACGACCACTCTCTACGCCCACGGAAAGCCCATCGACGCCGTTGTCACCACCACGGGTTTTCGCCAGACCGCGTTCGAGCACGGCGAAGTCATCCTCAATGGCCGCATCCTCATGATGCACGGTTACGCCCAGCGCACAACGAACGAGTGGCCCGCGGTTGGGATCGATGTTCCGCCCTGGCTCAGCGACTTCTCGAACCGTCTCATGGTGCAGGGCAATGCCAACCTGGTCCGCTGGATGCACGTCACGCCATCCCCGCAGGACGCCGCCTCCGCCGCACGCGCGGGCCTCATCCAGTCCATGCCTGCAGGCGACTCCGAAGGCGATTCAAAGGGCCGCCAATGGGAGCAGCGGGTCGAGCTCATGCGCGACTCCATTGTCTCCAACCGCAACAACCCTTCCATCCTCTTCTACGAGTCCGGCAACAAGGGCATCAGCGAAGAACACATGGGCGAGATGAAGGCAGCGCGTGACCTTTATGACCCGCACGGTGGACGCGCTGCGGGCGCACGCGAGGAACTCAACAGCGCCATCGCGGAGTACGGCGGCGAGATGCTCTACATCGACAAGTCCTCGACGAAACCGGTCTGGGCCCACGAGTACTCGCGCGATGAGAGCGCCCGCGCCTTCTGGGACGCCTACTCTCCGCCGCTGCACCCGGACTCTCCTCTCTACAACCGCAACCAGGACTCCCAGGCGATCGAAGACGTAGTGCGCTGGGACGACTACTTCCGTGTTCGCCCAGGCACCGGCACAGCCGTCAGTGACGGGGGCGTCAAGATCATCTTCGCCGACTCCAACACTCACCATCGCGGGGACAACAACTACCGCCGCTCGGGTGCGGTAGACGCAATGCGCATCCCGAAGGACGGCTTCTACGCCGGCCAGGTGATGTGGAACGGATGGGTCGATCCGGAGGTGCCGGGACTCCACATCCTCGGCCACTGGAACTACGGCCCGGGGACCGTAAAGCCCGTCTTTGTGGTAGCCGCTGGGGTCGCTCGCGTAGAGCTCAGACTGAATGGCAAGACAGTGGGTACTATCGACGCGTCCCGCACTAATCTCAACGCCTCGCGCGCGCTCCCGGGGAGCACGCAACCCTCGCCCGGCGTCAAAGGCCAGCCGGCCATCCCCGTCGGCCAGTCCAACGACTTCCTCTTCGCATTTCCGGATATCGCGTTCATTCCTGGAACGCTCGAAGCTGTGGGGTATGACGCCGCTCATCATCGGATCGCGTCGGAACGCCTCCGTACAGCGGGCGCTGCCACAGGGCTTCGGCTCACACCGCACACGGGTCCCGGCGGCCTCCGCGCTGATGGCTCGGACCTCGCTCTCATCGATGTCGAAGTTGTGGATGCCCAAGGCCGGCGCTGCCCCACGGCGAATCCGATGGTCGCCTTCGACCTCAGCGGCCCAGCCGAGTGGCGCGGCGGCATTGCACAACCACCCGCAGGCTCGGCCGCTCTCAGCTCTTCGAATTACATTTTGGAGAAATCACTTCCCGTGGAAAACGGCATCAATCGCGTTCTGATTCGCAGCCGGCCGGGGCAGGGCGGCGCTATCGCCCTCAAGGCCAGCTCCCCGGGCCTCCGCAGCGCGACACTTGCGCTTGCGTCCAAGCCGATCGTGGTAACCGCCGGTCTGTCAAACTTCGATCCATCCACTCGATTGCCTTCGCTGCTGGACCGTGGCCCCACGCCTCGATCGCCATCCGTTCATCCCACCCGCACATCTCTGCGGATCGTCAGCGCGACCGCAGGCTCTAACCCTGAGCAGGTTTCCCGCAGCTTCGACACAAACGAGACCACCGCGTGGAGCAGCGTGGGCAGCCTCTCCACCGCCTGGGTCGAATACACTCTCGCGCCCGAGGCAATCCCGACGCAAATGGACATCAAACTGAACGCCTTCCGCACCCGCCGCTATCCGATCCGGGTCACGCTCGATGGTGGCACCATCTACGAAGGCACCACTCCGGTAAGCCTGGGCTACGTCAGCATCGCGTTCGCGCCCGCGCCCACTCAGGCGGGCTTGCACCACCTTCGCATCGCACTCACCGGCCCACCGATCGACATCTCGCAAAATTCAGGCACGGCGGAGGTCACGGGCAAGTACGACGGGGCAGGTGTAGCCCCAGTGAAACATGACGATCAGGCTGTCCTCAACATCATCGAAGCCGACCTATACCAGTGAGACGTCAGTTCGTTCGTTACGAAGCAAGCTCTCGAGAACCGGCGGGTGTGGCGGCCTTGTTCAAACAGAGGTCTGTCGTGGCGCAACGACACCGTCAGAGTCGTACAGAAATGTAGTTTGTTCGAAGCTATCGATGGGTATTGCACAGGGCCAAAATCCTCGATGTTGCATAAAAAAGCCGCCCGATGATCGCCGTTGAACAGTAGGCAACGCAGAAGCGCTGGCGTTAGAATCGGGGCCAATGGTTCGTTCAGGAATTGTTTCTGCAATCATCGCGACCGTCTTATCTATCGTGACGATGTGTATGGCCGCTCAATCTCCCGAGACGGGTGCAGGTGTGATTACGTCAACAACCGGGCTTCAGCCGGACCTCGCCGGCCACATGGACAGGCCACTCCGTTACTCCGCGCAGAACGGCGACTTCGTCATCACGAAGGGAACGGAATTCTTCAACCGTTCGCTCTACGGTGGCAACACCGCCTTTCGCGTGGATGGTGGCGACAAGCCGGAGTTCATGATGTATTTGCCGCGACGCGGTGGGAACCTGCGGCTCGGTTTACAGAGCGGCAAGCGGGTAACATTCGACTGCTCGACGCAGCTCACTTCAAGGGGGCAGGACGCGACGTTCCGGGAGGCGCGGCTGCGGTTCTTGAGCTCGCACTTGACCCGTCGAAAGAGCTCAAGAGCCTCACAGTCCGCGCTCTCAGCAACGATGTGGTGATCGGTCTGATGAGTGCGACGCTGCAGCGAGCCAAAACAATGGAGCGTGTGCCATGACAAAGCGTGTGGTTCTCTTGTTCTGCAGCACGTCCCTGTGCTGCATGCTTGCTTTCGGCAGAAGTGGAGCGCAGAACCCGGTAACTGAGGTTTCTCCGGTGTCCGCCGGCCAGCCCGAAATTCTCACGCCCCCGGCATCGCCACTCCCAGCCATTCACGGACCCACGGTCTTCGGCGTGCGGCCCGGCTCCCCATTTCTTTACACCATCCCCGCAACAGGCGACCGCCCCATGAGCTTTAGCGCGCAGCATCTACCGGCGGGGCTGCGAGTGGACCGAAACACCGGGCGCATCACGGGAACGGCCCACTCGCCGGGCAACTTCTCGGTCTCACTTACGGCGCGAAACAGACTGGGCAAGACTGAGCGCCATTTCACGATTCGCGTGGGCGAAGATATATGCCTGACGCCGCCTATGGGATGGAACAGCTATAACGTGTGGGGAGCAAAGGTTACCGCAGAGGAGGCGATGGCTGCGGCGAAGGCGATGATCGATTCCGGCCTGAGCCAGCACGGATTCACCTATATCAATATCGACGATGGATGGCAGGGGCTGCGCGGGGGGCCGCTCAACGCCGTGCAGCCGGACCCAGCGGCGTTTCCCGATTTCGCCCAGTTCGCTTCGGTCATTCACGCCATGGGCCTGAAGGTGGGGATCTATCACACACCGTGGGTCTCCTCTTATGGGCGTCGTATCGGTGCGAGCTCCGAGAATCCGACCGGCGTTTGGAATAAGTCCATGGCGGATGGTCCGCGCAACAAGAAAGTCCTGCCCCACGCCATCGGCAAATACCACTTCATGAAGCAGGATGCACAGCAGTTCGCTCGGTGGGGCGTGGACTATTTGAAGTATGACTGGGCGCCTGTCGAGGCTGCCGAGACGCGCGAGATGCAGCAGGAGCTTCGGGCAACCGGGCGCGACATTGTATTCAGCCTCTCAAACAACGCCACCAACAGCCTGCTCGGAGTGATCGCCGAGGTTGCGCCAACGGCCAATCTCTGGCGAACCAATCACGATATCGACGACTCCTGGAAGACCGTGAGCCGCAACGGATTTGACCAGGACCCATGGGCACCCTTTGCACGGCCCAGTCATTTCAATGACCCGGATATGCTCGTCCTGGGCGTTGTGGGCTGGGGCCACCCCCATCCCACGCGCCTTACGACGGATGAGCAATATACCCATGTAAGCCTTTGGTGTCTTTCCTCCGCTCCGCTGATCCTCGGCAACAAGCTGGAGGAGCTCGATCCATTCACCCGCAGCCTGCTGACCAATGATGAGGTACTTGACCTGGATCAGGATGCGCTCGGCAAGCAGGCGACCGTCATAGCGCACACCAAAACAGATCGCAGTGATACACGCGTATACGCAAAGCCGCTCGAAGACGGATCGTTTGCTGTCGGGCTGTTCAATCTTTCGGCTCAGGAAGAAGAAGTGAGCGTGCGATGGTCCGATGTAGGCGTGCGAGGCAAACAGAGGGTGCGGGATTTATGGAGACAAAAGGATCTCGGTCTGATGGAGTCAGGCTTTTCGAGTCCTGTGGCGGCTCACGGTGTACGACTTATCCGCATCTTTCCGGCGCGGTAAAACTCAGCCCAAGTTAACCCGTCAGGCCCGCTCGCTGGATTGGGGGGCTGTCTCGACACGACTAACCCTGTCTAGAACTCGATTCTGGCGGCCAGTTGAAAGTCTCTGGAGGATCCGGAGACGCCGACAGTTCCGAACGCCGCGCTGCCCAGAGTCACATTAGGATTCCCGAAGTTGGTGCGATTCGTGACATTAATGGCGTCTGCTTCCATCATCAGCTTGGCGCGTTCGAAGAGCCCAAAGTAGCGGCGCACACTCATGTTGATGTTGTAGGCCCCAGGTCCGCGCAGACCGTAGGGTGCAGTTCGCGGAGAGTTTCCGAAGGTGTAGTTTGCCGGTGTGGAGAAAGCGAGCGGATTGATAAACTGCACTGTAGAAAGCTGCGCGGCAGTAAGTCCACGGCCGTAGTTGCCCCCTTGACGCACTGACCCGGTGAAGGCCGGATTGAGGTTAGGCTCGCAGGTTCCGGCTGCAACGGTTACGCATCCGCTGCCGACCACTGCCAGCGGCGTCCCTGACGTGAAGGTGTAAACGCCTGAGATCAGGTACCCGCGAACGACGTGGTTGTAGAAATGATCGCTGCGTCCGAACGGCTCCGCGTACACCCCGTAGGCGCTAATCGCATGCGTGTGGTCATACAAGCTGACGCCGCGCTCAAATGAATGGTCGTAGGCGGTGCGGCCGCTCCCTGTATTGTCGATCAACTTGCTCCAGGTGTAGTTCAGTGTGAAGCTTCCTCCGGAACGCGTCTTCTGCGTCAGCACGCTCTGCAGCGAGTTGTAGCTGGACTTCCCAAAGTCGCCGTACACATCTGAAACCCCGCTGTACTGAGGAAAGGGACGCAGCGACTGGCCGATGGTCGCGAAGGTTCCGCCGCCGAAGCTGGCGTAGGGCAAGCGATAGCCGGGGATATACTGCTGGACCAGCGCTACGTTGGCGGGTGTCGCCTGCGCGGAAAGTAAGGTCGCAGCGGACTTGCCCGAAGAAAGTGTGTATTGGTTGAGAGCGGTCATGTACTTGGGGTCGAGCTGATCGGAGTTAACACCGTTGCCCATCCCCGTAGGCAGGAAACGTCCTGCGGAGCCGGAATAGTCCATGCTGAGCGTCAGCTGCTTCGCCAGTTCCTGCTGCACGCCAAAGTTGAAGTTCTCGTAGTAAGGGGCTCGCTTAGAGAGATATGGATCCACAAAAGCTACGCTTTGTCCCTGGACGTTATAGCCGGGCAGAGTGGAATACCCTGTGCCGAACGTGGCCACCGGCGTGGGAGTTTGTGGGGTCGGAAGCGCACTGTTGGCTGCATTCAGGTAGAAGGCAGGCGAGTAGCCATCGGGGCTGCTCTGTGTGTTGTTGGTCGTGAATCCGAGTTGGCTTGCACCTTGGCGCGCGCCGCCTCGGCCACCAGCGCCACCGTCCCGCGTGAAGGATAATCCGTAGGAGCCGCGCACCACCGTCGTGGGGCGAACGGCGTAAGCAAAGCCCACCCGGGGACCGAAGTTTCCGTAGGCGATCTGGCTCGCGCGCTCGCAGTTGCACCGGCCCGGTCCATAGCCCGCAAAGGTCAGGTCTCCACCGCTCCCGGTGACGGGGTTCGTGTCGTTAGGTGCAAGGAAGGAAAGTCGGTTCTGCACCTCGCGGAATGGTCCGTAAAGGTCCCAGCGAAGACCAAGATTGACGGTAAGCGTTTTCGTCATCTTGACGTCGTCCTGAAAGAATGGCGAAAAGCCAAAGAATCGCGCGCCTGTGGTCAGGGTATTCCGCTGGTCGACCTGCGAAAGCGAGTCGACCGCGCCCAGAAGGTAGCTGGCGTACGCATTGCCTGTGGTAGAAAGTGGGACGTTGGTGTTCGCCAGGCGCGCGGTCTCGTTCACATCGTAATTCAAATTGAGGTAGGTTCCTGTGGTCAGCGAAGTGTCATTATCCTCCAGCCACTCGTACTGGCCACCGAAATTCATCGAATGCCGGCCCTTCACGAACTGCATCGTGTCATACAGTACGAAGCTGGTGCTGTATTCGGAATTGGCCTGATTGTTGCTGTTCGACGTCCCGCCCAGGGAGACCGGAGAGTTGTTGCCGCTGAAGCCAATGCGGGGGGCGGCCAGCGAGGCCTGTCCAGGCAGCAGGTTGGTAATGCCTGCGGCCGTCGCCGCGAACGCGGCACTACCCTGGCCGGGATTCGTGGAATAGGAGGCAGACCTCACAACGCCATACTTGAACTGGTTAATCCAGTGGTCATTGATGGTGTAAGTATCTTCAATAACGCCTGTAGGGTTGTCTTGAAAGTTTCCTACAGTAGCCGTGAACGGTGGCGGAAGCCCGGACGAGTCGCAGCACGCGGGGTTGGCGGAACGGTTACCCGTAAGCAGAAGAAGCGTAACCCGATTTTTATTGGAGAGGTCGTAATCCAGCTTCAGGCTGACCTTGTAGTAGTTGAAACCGGTGTTGAAGCCGGAGAGATAGTTATTCTGCAGGTTGCCGTTTGTCGGCAACGGAATAAAATTTTGGTAATAAATCGATTGCGCCGAGAAGCGCGACATCGGAATCACGTTGGGCGTACCCACAGGTATCCCCGGGTTGCTGCCGTCGCTCAGAAACTGCTGCCTGGTGCAGTTCGTGCTTGTGGTACAGACAGTCGTGAGCGGGTCATAGATTTGACCGGTGGTGACGCAACCTGCGGCTCCGGTAACGCAACCGGTTGGCGTGTTCGTCAGCAGCGCACGAAAATCTCCGGAGCGCTCCGCTAGCGTGGGGACGGAGGTATAGCTCGGGTTGGTCCCTTTAAGGTAGCGCTGGCCGTCGTACGAGAAGAAGAAGAATAACTTCTTATGTAGTATCGGACCGCCGAACGTACCGCCGTACTCATTCTGGCGCTCTACCGGCTTGACCGGGGCGCCGGTGATGACATTTGTGTTCTTGACAAATCCCCAGGAGTCCAGCGCGGTGTTGCGGAAGTATTCGAAGACGCGGCCGTGATACTGGTTCGTCCCGCGACGCGTCGACACGTTGATCACAGCGCCGGTGGAGCGGCCATACTCCGCCGAGTAGTTGTCCGTCTCCACCTTGAACTCGTTCACCGCATCCGGCGACGGCGGAATGTTCTCGTTCGCAAAACCCT
>CAZZYB010000131.1:0-9118 GCA_964658125.1 uncultured Acetobacteraceae bacterium
CGTGTTCATCGTCGGCGGCGGCAACTCCGCTGGTCAGGCTGCGGTCTTCTTCGCTGGCTATGCGGCAGAGGTCGTCATGCTCGTCCGGGGCGCAGGTCTCACCCTTAGCATGTCTCAATACCTCATCGACCAAATCGCTGCTCGCACTAATATCAAGATCGAACCTTACACGCAGGTCACAAGCGTCGAAGGCGAAAACCATATTGAGCGCATCGTTTCCACCCACCGTCCACCCGGAGGCGAAGAATCGACAGAGACACGAGACGCCGGTTCTCTCTTCTTGATGATTGGCGCCACTGCCAACACCGATTGGCTTCCGCAGGAACTTGAGCGTGATCCAAAGGGCTACATCCGTACCGGACGGGACCTCACTACCTGGCCAGCCGGTCGCGAACCCTTCGCCCTCGAAACTAATCTTCCCGGTGTTTTCTGCGCGGGCGATGTGCGCCACGGCTCCATCAAGCGCGTCGCCAGCGGCGTTGGCGAAGGCAGCATGTCCATCTCCTTCATTCACGAGTATCTGGCGCTTGAAGGCGAGCCTGGCCTCATACAGTAGTTTTCGCTGATTCGCGACACTGCTCAGGCGCAACGCACACGACACGGCGCCAGTTGAGGCCAGGAGTCGCCTGGCGAAGTTCTACCAGGGGATCTCTCCGCCTGTCTCCAGAAATTTACCGCTGACGGGCGGGTCGAGTAGAGCTACGCGGACGATCTCGGCGGCACCTTCTTCCACCGTCTGGGTACCGCTGTTGTGGTTCAGGTCGGTGGCCGTGTAGCCGGGATTCACCGAATTGACAGCGATGTTGCCGTCGCGAAATTCGTAGGCGAGCTGAACGGTGAACATATTGAGGGCGGCCTTGGAGGCGCAGTAGGCGAGGAACTTCACGGGGGCGTATTTCCAGTTCGGGTCGTTATGCAGACTTACAGATCCGAGTTCGCTGGAGACGTTGATGATTTGAACCTTCTCGCCGTGCTGCAGCAGTGGCAGCATGGCCTGGGTGACTGCGACGGAGCCGACGTAATTGGTCTTCATGGCAGTCTCGAGAATGTCCAGCTTCACCTTGCTCGGCGCGCCGTCGCTCATATCCGCAATGGCAGCGTTGTTGATGAGCAGGTCAAGTTTTCCGAACTGGTTGCGAATGGTTTCTGCTGCAACGAGAGCGGTTCCGTGGTCGTTCAGGTCGATGTGAACGAATCGCACGTCGAGCCCTTCCGCCTGAAGCTTCGCAGCGGCCGTTTTGCCGAGTTCTTCATTACGCGCGGCAGCGATCACAGTCCAGCCGGCTTTGGCGATCTGGCGACTAACTTCAAAGCCGATGCCCTTGTTGGCGCCTGTAATCAGAGCTAATTTCTTTGCTGTTTGCATGTTTTCTCCTTAGAGTGATTATATGAAGGAATATTCAGGTTCTCATTCGCATATTGTCAAAACACCCGCAATCGCACTACAGCCAAGAAAAGCGCCGCAACAAAGCCGGTCTGTGGCTACGGTGGAGGCTATTTACGAGGCGACTATTCAGGTTTTGCTGAGGAGTGGACAAGATCGGCTGACAACCGTCAACGTGGCCGGGCGCGCTGGCGTTTCCGTGGGCACTCTGTATCAGTATTTTCCAAACAAGCAGGCCCTGCTGCTTGCCCTGCTGGAGCGGCATATGCTCCGCACGGCGAACGTTGTAGAAGACGGTTGCGCAGCCAACCACTTTCAGCCGCTGGAGGTGATGGTGCACGAGTTGGTGAACCGGTTCATCGATGCGAAGTTAGCGGATCGGAGTACCTCGGTGGCACTGTACCGGATTGCTGCCGAGCGTGGTGGAGACCTGATTGTTGATCGCACTCGGCAGCGCTTTCAGGCCGCGATGACGGCCATGCTGCGGACGGGGAAGCTGCCGGTATCCGCGGATGTGCCCTTCATGGTCCACGTGATCTATCTGATTATGGCGGGCACGCTTCGCGGGCACCTTGAGAGCAATGCCCCACCAAGAACGAGTATGAAGCTAAGAGTCCATCTTGCTAAGCTGCTTCTCGCTTATTGCGGGGCGATGTGAGGGTCGCGCGGATATCTCTCCCACAACGGAGGGCCAGCGAACGGAAGCGAAATCCCGGGGGAGTTCGTTGACGGAACGAGAGAAAAGCAGCCCGAGAGTCGATTGCTTCTATTCCAGCCGGCGATCCTACTTAAGCTTTGCCAGTTCGCTCGGGATTTGATCGGGGTCCAGGGGAAGGAACCCATCGGTAGGGGTCAGCGAGGCAACGATCGCCTGGCCTTCCCTGGAGAGCAACAACGTCATGTATTCGCGAATCCACGGCTCCATCGGCTTGCTCGGGTCGCGATTGATAAGGAAATGTATACCTCCAGCAAGCGGGTAACGGTCGCCTGCGCCACCATGCGAAACATGGCTATCTGCAGTTATCTGCAGAGGCAGCAGACGTACTTTGCTGCCAAGTTCAGAGATCCTGTCCCATCCTTCATCGGTAGGAAACCACCCAGCGAGGCCGATACCGAATGGATCGTTGGCAACGGCGTTCATGACGTCTTCGAGCGAGGGTAGATACTCGACATGCGAGCTCCACGCGTTGTCCTTACTCAGCAACAGTCGCGTCGTGGAGACGACGGGCAGACCGTGAAGCAGAGGGATGTAGATGTGAATCTCGCGCTTGGCGTAGTCGGCTCCGTTGTTGCCGACAGGCGCTTCGTGGAACTTAATTTCGCTCCAACGCCGTATGTCGCCTTTGGGCGATCCCGTGGTGAGGATGGAAGTGAGTTGTTCCAGGGAGAGGGCAGGAATGGGGTTCTTCGCATTGACCCACACGCCTGGAGGATTCTTGCCGTATGGCGGGTAATGGTCGACGTCCGGGTTATTGTCGTAGCCCACCAAAACGTCGGTGACTTCATAGCCGTAACGTGCCGCGATGGATTGCTTTTCGGCTGGCGTGACGTCTCGTGCCGTAGGGCCGAAAGCAGATTTGCCTGAGGCCACACCCGCGATCGCGACACCTGAGCTGATGAGGTCCATCTTGAACTTAAAGCCCGGGTGCTTCTCCGCAAAGAGAGCGTTGATTCTCGGCAGCAGTGCATCGACGAGATCGTTGCCGGCGATGTAGATGCTCCCATCGGGCAAGACGTACTCTGCATCCCTGGGCAGCGACACCGGGTGCGCGACGTAGGGCTGGAGATGGTACTCGGTCTGCCCCGAGGCGGCGCTTGCCAGAAGCAGAAGACTGACGAAGGCGGCCAGTGCAGTGCGAGTTCTTGTCCACGGATTCATAGGTTCTCCTTATGAATTTCTTTGCGGTGAGATTTGTAAGACCTTCTGCGTTACTGAAACTTCAGCAGCTCGGCCTGTGTTTCGAAGGCGTTCAGCGGGAGATAACCTTCGCCTTCATCGGCGATGAGTTGTTGCCCCTCGCGCGATAGAACCATGCGCATGTACTCGGCCACAAAAGGATCGAGAGGCTTTCCTGCCTTCACCCTTCCGTAGAGGTATAGCGAACGGTCCAGCGGATATTGCCCGCTCTCAATCTCGGCTGTTGTTCCTGTCCGTACAGTGTTCGCAATACCATCGACTAAGCCGACAACCCGCACGCCCGGCGTGACGCGATTGAGCGGAACGATGGAGATAGCCGCGGGTGTTTGTGCCACGTGTTGCACGACTTCGGCGTAGGTCTTGAACATGCGGTAATCATTCACAGGGGGCGCGCCGCCCATGCGGCGATAGAAGACTTCGTCCCCAAAGTTGAGCTCTTCAGAGGGATAATGATCGCTCCACGGCAGACCGCAAGGATCGATGTGTTCCGCGTTCAATCCCGCGCCGCCCGGTACCTGATTCCATGCGGCAAGAACGGGAGATCGAAGCTGCATGGTGAAGATTGAGGAAAGAGTTCCAAGTGACATGCGATCCAGATGATTGGCTGGGTTCACAATGACAGCGAAGGGGCTAACTCGTGCTGCCGTACTCAAAGATCCATGAGCGATGCGGATATAGAAAGGAGCAGTCTGTACGATGTCCGAGTAACCAATGCCTCCACCATAAGGGGACTGTAGCGGCGCAAAGGCAGTAGCATCGAAAATCAGCGAAGAGATCGCGCTGGAATCGTCCGAATCGAAGTAAACGAAACGAACTCCAGGATGCGTTTTCGTGAAGTAGTCATTGAGGGCTGTCACAAGCTTGCGCATTCCGGTGGGCCCAACGATCCGCACTGTACCATCCCGGAGAATGTAGCCAGCGCTCTTGTTCACCGTGACCTTTGCAGGTTCGTAACTGGGCAGACTAGCGGTATAGGTCGATTGCCCGAGAGCCGCCCCGGTTCCGAAGCCCAAAGCTAGTGCGCATCCGAGGCAAAGGTGAGCGTGCAAGCGAAGAGGTTTCATAACACGGAGTATTCCTCTGACGAGGTAGTTATGTCCAGAATATGAAAAGAGTTTTATGTAAGTGTCGATTTCCATTTCACGAATTGAAAACTATGATCTTTTCCTGGGTCATATCACGCACCGTATAGGGAATCCCGGCGATCCTGATCCAGGATTGCATCAGCTCTACAGCGGATAACTTCGCTGAAGCGAGGGTGAATCTGTCTTCCGAGCTTTGTCCTTCGTCGTTAGGTTAGTAGCTCTCGCGAAGCACTTCGGGAGTCCTTCGATTGCGACCGCCTGTGAGCCGGTAATAGATGACAGGCGTGACCACGAGCGAGAGAACCATCGAGATAAGCAGACCCCCGATCACCGCAATGGCGAGTGGTTGAAGCATTTGCGAACCCGCTCCCAGGGCAAACGCGAGCGGCAACATGCCAGTGATGGCGGCCAGCGCCGTCATCAGGATGGGCCGCAGACGCCGGCGGCCAGCGTGCAGCATCGCTGCCATGGGGTCGACGCCTTCGCCCCGAAATCGGTGTTCCGCGTCAAGCAGAAGGATGCCATTCTTCGCGACGATGCCGATGACCATGATGAGCCCCATGAAGGACGCCACGTTGAACGTCGTACTGGTGACGAGCAGCGCAAGCACAACGCCTGCGCTCGACAACACTGAGGAGACCAGTATGGCAACAGGAGCTGAGAAGTTTCGGAACTCTGCGAGCAGAACGCCGAAGACCAGGATCAGCGCGAGCATGAGCACGCGCGTGAGTTCTGAAAAGGACTTCTGTTGCTCCTGGAACGTGCCGCCGTACTCCACGCGGACGCTAGCGGGAAGATGCAGCGCCTGCACCGCTGCCTGCACGCGCTTGATGCCCGTTCCGAGGTCCGAGCCTTCGAGACGACCGGTGACGACGACTTCGCGCTGCAGGTTTTCTCTGCGAATTTCCTGTTGACCGGGGACCTGTTCGACTGTGGCGAGTGCGCTGAGAGTGGAAAGATGCCCGCTCGCGCTATTCAGCACTACGTTCTGAATGGAGTCGAGGGAGGAGCGGCTGCTCTCAGGGTATCGAATGCGGATAGGATACGAGCGGCCATTGCTAATGAGGGGGACTGAGGACTGAAGGCCTTCAACGACGGCGGCGGCGTCCGTCGATATCTCTTCGGTCGTGAATCCCAGACGAGAGGCGACGGAGGAGTTGACGGTGAAGATGGTTGCGGGTCCGCTAACGGTATTCTCCAAGCCGTCCTGAACGTCGACGACGCCCGGTTGTGCCTTAATGGCGGTAGCGACGCGCTCGGCGGCGTCCGAGAGCACCTCAGGGTTGTTGTTGAACAGCTTGATCTGGATGGGTTCGGGTGCGTTGGAAAGGTCTCCGATCATGTCCTGGAGGACCTGGGTGAACTCAACGTCGAGTTCCGGCTCCTTGGCTTTGATGTCGGCACGCAGGTCACCAATGACCTCATCAATGGCCCGGCTGCGCTTCTTTTTCAGCTTGACCGTAATGTCTCCGGTGTTGGCTTCTGTGACCGCGGCCAGACCCATCTGCAGGCCGGTGCGTCGAGAGATGCTTTCGACTTCCGGTGTGGTCTTGAGGATGCTTTCCACGTGCTGGAGGACGCGGTCGGTTTCGGCGAGCGAGCTGCCGGCGGGCATGATGTAGTCGAGCACGAAACCGCCCTCATCCATCTCTGGCAGCAGGTCCGAGCCGAGCGCCTTGTAGCCCGCGAAGATTCCAACCAGCAGGACGGCGCAACTAACAAAAAGTATCAGCGGTCTAGCAAGCGCTTTGGTCAACCAGCGCTCATAGAAGTTGAGGATCGCGAGCATGAAGCCGCGCTCTTCGTGGTGTATCGCACTCCCTTCGCCGTGATCCTTCAGCAGAAGCGCCGAAAGCGCTGGAGTCCATGTAAGCGCCAGCAGAAGCGATGAAAGGAGGGCCACCGTCATGGTGAGGGCCAGCGCGCGGAAGAAGCTTCCGGTCACGCCCGAAACCGCGATGAGCGGGAGGAAGACGACGATCGGCGTGATGGTGGAGCCCAGCAGCGGAATGGTGATTTCCTGGAGCGCTTTGCGGATGGCTTCAATGCGATCTTCGCCCGCGTTTCGATGCAGAACGATGTTTTCGACTACCACGATCGCATCGTCGATCACCAGGCCGACAGCAGCGGCGAGGCCGCCCAGGGTCATCAAGTTGAACGTTTCACCCAATGCGTAAAGGGCTAGAAAGGTCATCGCAATGGTCACTGGAATCACCAGCCCTGCGATCAGGGACGAACGCCAGTCGCGCAGGAATACGACGATGATGATCGTGGCGAGAATCAGGCCGATGAGTATGGCGTCGCGCACGCTGCTGATGCTCTCGCGCACCAATTCAGACTGGTCGTAGAACGGCGTCAGGGTGATGCCGGGTGGCAGCTCTGTCTTCAGACGAGCTACTTCTGCAGCGACTTCGTCCGCGACAGCGACGGTGTTGCTGGCGGGTTGACGCGCGATATTGATCAGTACGGCCGGCTTACCTGCGGCTCTGACCATCGTGTACACGGGTTCGATGGCGGGTGCAACATCAGCCACGTCGGCGACGCGAATGGGTACACCCGATGGCGTATTCTTCACGACGATCTGCGAAAGCTGCGCGGCATCGTGCGCTTGCGAGCCCACTAGCGCCAGGACGAGTTCATGCTGAGTCTGATAGAGGCCAGGAGAAGCGACGAGGTTCGTGGCCTCGACTGCCGTTTTGATGTCCGTGATCGTTACGCCGGCAGCGACCAGCTTGCTAGCGTCCGGCACAATCTCAAAGTTTGGCTGCTGCTCGCCCTGCACTGTTACTACGCTTACGCCGTCGAGACGGTTCAGCGCCGGCTTCAGGTCGTAGGTTGCGATCTCCCACAACTTGGTGAGTGGCATCGAGTCGGAGGTGAGGCTGTAGCCGAGGATGGGGAAAGTGGCGAAGGTGAGGCGATGCGCCTGAATGATGGCGGTAGAGGGCAGGGTCTGTGGGGGGCTGGCAAGCGCGGCCTGGACCAGTTGCAGCGTGCTGACCATGTCAACGTTCCAGTCGAAGAACAGGCTGACCTCGGCCGATCCTCGGCTCGTGGTGGAACGCACGGTCCTTAGTCCGGGAACGGAGTTGACGGCTTCTTCAATGGGCTTGGTGATGGTGACCTGCATCTGGTCGACCGGCATAACGCCGTTGTCGATGCCGATGACGACACGCGGGAAGTTAGTATCGGGGAAGACCGCGATGGGCACCTTGCCCGCCAGGTAAACGCCAGCCATCGCAATGACAATGACGAAGAAGAGGACCGTCTTCGAGTGGCGTGTAAGCCAAAAGGTGGGGGGGGACTCTGCTTGGCGGACCGAACTGTCGAGGGGATGCATTACTTGTCGTCTCCCTTGGCTGCTGGGACCCCGGCTGCCGGTTTGGCATCGGAATCGTCTCCGGCGCCGGGCGCGACGACCGTGACTTTGGTGCCGTCGTCCATGCCGTAAGCGCCCTTGGTCACTACTTGCTCACCGGCTTTTAGACCACTGAGGATCTGGGTGTCGTGTCCATCGGTGATGCCTGTCTTGACGGGGGTGGATTGGGCTGCGCCGTCCGCGCCGATGACCATGACGGCGGGGTCGCCGGCTTTGTTCGCGACGATGGATTCGTTAGGAACAGCGATGACGTTTTTCAACGTCCGCACGGCAATCTGTATCCTCGCGGGCGAGCCTGCTCGGAGGGCGCCGTCCTTGTTCGCAACCGTTACCCAGACTTCGAGGGTCGTCGATCCTGCGTCTAGTGCCGGACTTACGAGACTGACCTTGCCGTTAACCGGGTCGGCCACGCCGGAGATGGTGACGACCGCATCGGCGCCGACTCTGAGCCCCTGCGTTTGGGACTGCGACAAATGGACCTTGGCGATGAGCGAAGACGTGTCCATCACTGTAACGATTGCCTGGCCGGCCTGTGCCATTTCGCCGGGGAATAGTGGACGGTCCGTAACGACGCCGTCGATGGGTGAGCGGAGTTCTGCGTAGCCCAATCCTGCTGCCGCTGCCTGGTACTTCCCGCGCGCGGAGACAAGGGCGCCCTCGGCGCCAGCGATGGAGGCTTTCTGACTGACGGCGTTAAGCGACGCGAGGTGGCGCACGGCGATGTCGTAAACGGCTTTTGTCTGGACGTAGGCGGCATTGGACGTTTCGTAGTCGCGGCGGGGAATGGCGCCCTGATCGAGCAGCCCTTTCCGTGAGTCCGCTGTGCTTTTGGCTACATCCATCTGCGCCTTGGCCTGTGTCACATCGAGTTGGGCTTTCTGGAGATCCTCGGGGATCTGTGCCTTGACGGAATTGTCGTAGGCAGCCTGGGCCTGGGTAAGGCTTCCGCGAGTGTCTGTAACCGATGCTGCCAGGTCGCCGTTCTCCAGTACCGCGAGCAGTTGACCCTGGCGCACATGTGCTCCGCGCTGTACAAGGAAGCGCTTCACGGGGGCAGAGATTTTCGAGACGAGTGCCGATTGCGCCTGGGGCGAAAGGACGGCATCGCCCGACACATACTCGGTGAGATCTTTTTGCTCGGCTTTCTCCGCCTGAACTGAGACAACGGCGGCGGCAGGCGCTTCTTCGGCTTTCTTGCAGCCGACCGCAAGCAGTAGAAAGGCGGTTGCCATGGCGAAGCGCGCCGTGGGTAAAGACACGGCCGAACTTTGGGGAGATCGGTTGGTTATGGTCAGCATTGTCTTCAAGGCAGGTTTCCTGTGAGGGTTTGGAGATTGGCAAGTGCCGTGTAG
>CAZZYB010000132.1:0-9102 GCA_964658125.1 uncultured Acetobacteraceae bacterium
GCCGCACCTCATCCGAGGTGCGGCATTGTTCCTGTTTGAAGCGATGCGTTTTATTACTTCCGCTCTAAACTAGCTGTGCGTCGAGCGTGATTTCCGCGGCTTTCAGGAGGCGTGAAATTGGGCAGCCGTCCTTGGCTTTCTTTGCGAGTTCGTCAAACTTCTGCTTCTCGATGCCGGGGACATGGGCGCGGGTAGTGAGGTGAATTTTGGTGATGGTGGGACCGTCATCCGTCTTTTCCATGGTGACGACAGCGGTTGTTTCGAGTGACTCGGGAACATGCTCGGCGCTGGTGAGCTGGCCGCTGAGCGCCATCGTAAAGCAGCCGGCGTGGGCCGCCGCGATGAGCTCTTCGGGATTGGTGCCGATGCCGTTTTCGAAGCGTGTGCTGAAGCTGTACTGCGAGTCTTTCAGTACGCCGCTCTGGGTGCTGATGGTTCCCTTGCCGTCTTTCAATCCGCCGTGCCAGACTGCCGATGCGCTGCGATCCATGATGTGTCTCCTATGTTTTTGTGGTTGAGAAGTCTTGCCGGAAACCGGCCGCGTTAGTTCGATGCAATCCCCGCAGCCAAGATACCGCAGATTTCAGAAAGCGATAAGATGTTGCTACGGGAGAACAAAATATGGCTGCCAGCGAAATCATCTTCGAGGTTGTGGAGAGCGTTGAAGGCGGCTTCGAGGCTCGGGCGCTGTCCGCGTCGATCTTCACCGAGGCGGACACCGTGGAAGAACTGCAGGAAGCGGTTCGAGAGGCCGTGAACTGCCACTTCGACGACGGCTGCGGTCCGGCGGTAATCCGTCTGCATATGGTGAAGGATATCGTCCTCGCCGCATGAGCTCGCTTCGCGATATTGATGCAGCGCGGCTGGTTCATCTGCTACAGATGTTCGACTACGTCATCACGCGGCAGAAGGGTAGCCATATCCGCTTGCGCAGCATGTACTCCGGCGAAGAGCATCTGTTGACCATTCCGAATCACTCTCCTATCAGGATTGGAACGCTGCACTCGATCCTGACGTCGGTTGCAAAGAACGTGGGCCTCGGCAAAAGCGAGTTGATCGACCGGCTCTTTTCAAGGTGAAGCCATGTTGGAAAAGAACGGTGAAGGCATCGAAAGTAATGCGGTAGCAAAGTGTCCGCTCAATACCGCCGAGCATCATTGCGTGTACTGCCCAACCTGCGGCAGCCGGTTGGAAGACAGTCGATGCAAGCTGGTTTGCCGGCTGTGTGGGTACTTCCTGAGTTGCGCGGATTTTTACTAGCTACTTCGTGACTTCGCTGGCCTTACGCGCGGCCTCGAACTCGTCGCCTTTGTTCCACTCGATCATCCTGGGTGCGTGGATGACCTGCCAGCCGAGGTCCATGCCGAAGCGGACGAGTTTGGCGTCACCGGTGAAGTCCCAGGTGGGGTCGAAGTTGTCGGAGAAGTTGTGGTAGTTGTTGTCGTTGAAAGCTTTTTCCTGGGCTTCGCCCCAGGCCTTGTCGTGGCCTTCGTAGAGTGAGCCTGCGTCGACGGAGAATGCGGGAATACCGACGCGAGAGAGGCTGAAGTGGTCGCTGCGGTAGTAGCTGCCGTGGCTGGGGTTGGGGTCGGGGACGATGGCCAGGCCGAAGCGTTTTGCGGTCGCCTGGACGGCTGGATAGAAGGTCGTGCGCTGGGCTCCGTTGACGTTGACTTCCTTCTGCACGCCGATGGGGATCAACATGTCGTAGTTGATGTCGAGGGCGATCTGCGCGGCGGGGACGGGCGGATGCTGGCCGAGGTACTCGGAGCCGAGCAGGCCCTGCTCTTCTGCTGTTACGGACGCGAAGATGATCGAGTGCGGCAGCGGCAGCTTGGCCGCTGACCATGCGCGCGCCATTTCGAGGAGCATGCCGACGCCGGTGCCGTTGTCGGCAGCGCCGTTGTAGATGTTGTCGCCGGCCATGCCGGGGACGAAGCCGAGGTGGTCGTAGTGCGCCGAGAACATCACTGCCTGGTCGTGTCCGCCGGCGTTCGTGCCCGGCAGCATTCCGACGACATTGGCGCTCTGGAATTTGCGGACCTCGCTGGCTACGTGAGCCTTCAAATGCACGGGGAGCTCGACGGCTTTGAAGCCTCGCTTCCCTGCCGCGTCGAAGGCTGCGTCCAGCGTCATGCCGCTGACTTCGAAGATGCGCTTTGCAACGTCGAGTTGTAGCCAGCTTGCGGCCTGCAGGCGAGGGTTGGCGTCGTCGCGGAGGAAGGTGCGCTCGCCTGAGTTCGAGTTTTTGACTACGTCCCAGCCGTAACTGGCGAGGTCGGTGCGATGGATGATCAGTGCGCCAATGGCTCCTTTGCGGGCCGCCTGCTCGAACTTGTAGGTCCAGCGGCCGTAGTAGGTGAGAGCGTCTCCGCCGAAGAACTTCGGGTCCTTCGAGGGTGGGTCTCCAACGATGCAGAGGATGACTTTGCCTTTCACGTCGACGCCCGCGTAGTCGTCCCAGTTGAACTCGGGGGCGGTGGCGCCGTAGCCGACGAAGACGATAGGCGCATCGATGTCGGTCTCGGGCGTGAGGGTCTGGTTGGACACTACAAAGTCGTCGCCAAACTTGAGTTTCATGGAGCCGCGCTTGCTGCTGATGGTGAACGCGGTCTCGGCCGGTTTAGCCTTCATGCCGACGAAGTTGATCTGCTGGAGATAAGTCCCGTTGTCGCCGGCGGGTTTGAGGCCGTAGAGGGCGAACTGCGCTGCGATGTATTTGGCCGCTAGCTCGCCCCCGCGGAGGCCCGGGTAACGGCCCTCAAAGAGGTCGTCGGAGATGAACTTCACCTGCTCGCGAATGTTCGCAGCGCTGACGCTGGCTTCGGCTCTCTGGATTCCCGAGGCGATCGGTGTTGTCTGCGCGTGTGCCATCGCCGAACATGCCACCGTCATCGCTGTGCACCGCATCATGTTTCGAGTCATTGAAGTTGCTCCTGAAGTCGTATTGCGAAAGTATAGGTCGGAACTATGGATAAACCGAAGTCAGCGGACTTCCATCAGCTGCATTTTGATGAGGCACTTGCGGGCCAGGCCTGTGAGGGGAAGCATGGGCAGCTGTTGGGTGCTCGCCCAGTGGAGGTCGGCGGCGCTGGCAGGAATATCGCGTATCAGCCCTGCATCCTCCTCCGTCGCACAATCGCTGTGAGGAAATACTTCCACTGCATAGTTCGTCGTCGTGATGGCATGTCGAAGCCGCAAGACGGGGGCGTGGCCCTCTACTGCATCGAGCGGCAGAGGCGGCAGCTCAAACATGCCCGGCATGAGGCTTGATTCTTCGGCTCTGAGTTCCAGCAAGACCTCGGTGCGCGAGTTCTTTTGCCGCAGCGCGAGCAGGTAGGCGACGCGGCGCGTTTTCGGCTTCTCGCGCTTGCCTACGAGGTGCTCGCCGCGGGTGCGGCATAGGCTGACGACGGGACACTGAAGGCAGAGTGGACCGCGGGGCACACATATGGTCGCGCCAAGTTCCATCATGGCCTGGTTGTGGTTGCCGGGGGCATTTTCGCGCTTGTTGCCGCGGGTCGTGATTTTGGGCGGCACCAGCGCCTGGGCGGCACGGGCGACACGGGCTCGCCCGGCTGCGGTCTTGTCTTCGGGATGGCCTGTTACTCGCAACAACACGCGCTCCACATTGCCGTCGACGACGGCGATGCTTTCTCCGAAGGCGATGCTCGCAATGGCCGCAGCTGTATATTCGCCGACGCCGGGAAGGGTTCGCAGTTCGGCGGAGGTTCCAGGCAAGTGGCCGCCGAGTTCGCCTACAACAAAGCGCGCGGCCTTGTGCAACAGGCGCGCGCGGCGGTAGTAGCCAAGGCCGCTCCACAGCGTCAGCACCTCCGCCTCGTCCGCTGCGGCGAGCGCTTTGAGGGTAGGAAAGCGCCGCAGGAAGTCCACGTAGCGCTGCTGGACGGTCGCTACGCGCGTCTGCTGGAGCATGATTTCGGAGAGCCAGGTCGCGTAGGGGTCATCGATTTCGCGCCACGGAAGTAGCCGCGCATGTTGGCGATACCACGTGGCCAGCCGGTGGCGGAACTCCGCGATCGACTCTCCTTCGAGCGCAGGTGGTATGTCTGCGGTGGGTTGAGGCGAATTTGTTTCACATTCGTTCGCCGTGCTGTGCTGCTGACTGCCTGGACCCGGTCTCTTACTCATTCGTTACCAGTGTAATGTTGGCGGGTCGTTTGCAGGGCGGCGCACGTCTAGAGCTCAGCAATTCTCATACTTCCAGTTCCTTCGTTTACCTTCGGAGATCCATTGCATGGCTTCGCCTATGCGCTTTGCACGAGTTTCCTCGCGCTTAGCGTCGACGATCCACTCGATGTATTCGCGGCGGTGGCTGGGAGCGAAGGCTTGGAAGGCTTTTTGCGCCAGCTTGTTCTTCTGCAGCGCTGCGGTTAGATCGGCTGGAACTTCGAGCTCGGGCTTGGCTGCCCTGGGAGGGCGCGAGAAACTTTTGGTCCGCGTGCCGCCGTCGATGGCCGCGGCTGCCTGCTTCAGATAGGCGATGATCTGCTTGTCCGGGGGCAGGTCTTTGCGGGTCATGATCTTGCCGATCGATCCCATGCCGTCCGGCGATGCTACGCCGTCGGCGCGCATCTTCGCGGTGATCTCGTCGCCCCAGATGCCGAAGCTGCAATGCTGCTTGAACGCAGCGATATTGCCGAGGATGATGCCGTTGTACATGAAAAATGGCATGGACCATTTCATCGTCTCTTCCGCACCGGGAACGGCCTTGTGGACCAGCTCACGCAGGTGCCAGAGGATGGGTTGAGCGAATGGCGCGGACTTCGCAATGTAGGCGTCCACCAGCGTGGAGCGCGTGTCTTTTGTCTTCGTGGCGGGACTCATAGGGACACTATCCTATCGCGATCCGCGGTCGAAGAAGGTTTTAGGTGCTCAGAATATGTGAAGGGACTGACCGGGACAGTTCAGCGAAACTTCTTCCATGTGAGGTCGTGGTCGGCATCTTCGGCCGTTCCGTGCAACTCTTGCGCCAAAGGGAAGATGGATCGCAGCAATGCCGCGGAATAGAAGGCTGACTGGCCGTCAGCGAATGTGACTATGGTTCCGTTGTTCTGTTTGTCAGTACTTTCCAGCACCGTTTCTTTACAACCACTCAGCATGACGCCATTGTTTCCGACTGGGGCGGATACGTCTGTCCGCTGGCGAACTTTGGTGGACGGGACGCACCACGGAATCCTGTGCGAGCATGCACATGGGCGATTTCTTTTTGAGGTTACGAGGGTGCGGAAGGCTCGACATGCTTGTGGATGTTGCCGGGTGCGTTGGCCTTCACTTCACCCTGTCTACGCAGAGGCGGCCTGGAGTCCAGCGCTGGAATCTGACCGCACCGACCGCTGCGGTTTCGCACATTTTTGTCCAGTCATCTTCGCGGAAAGCTCGCCGGAAAGAGACTGGCCCATCGTGCTGGACGAACCGATGCCAACCCGCTATTTTCGCGATCGCTCCGAAGGCGAAGTACGGCACCCGCTCCCGGCAGAGATCGTTGATGAACCACCCGCGACCTGCTGTCCGTTCCATCCAGGCCAGTAGCTGGGGAATTTCGGTTGTCGAGAGGTGATGCGTGAGCAGCGAACTCAAGATGACGTCGACCTCACCGGTGTAAGCTCGTGCGTCGCCCGTGATCCACTCGATGTCTTCATGGCCGCGGGAGAATTCTTTTGCCGCACGCGCTGCGTAAGGGTTGAGGTCCACTCCCGTGAGCTTGACTTCGACTCCGCGTTGGCGAGCCCAACTGGCAACGCGGCGCAGCATGTCTCCGCCGCCGCAACCAACGTCGACGATCCGCAGCAACTCTCCTGGCCGGGCGATTTCGTCCAGCCACGCCAGCGTGGGGCGATATCCCAGCGAGAGGCGGTTTACCTTTTCTAGGTCTACCAAGCAGGCGCGGAAGTCTTCATAGGTACACGGACCGTCCATCAGTTCGGGGAGATCTTGCGGTTCGACGCGCTTTGAGAAATCAAGCTGCATGAAACATCATCGTCTCTGCAGTCAATCCCGGACCGAAGGACATGGCGCAACCGAGGTCGCCGTGATTGGCTTCGCGCATGAGGCGTTCGAGGACGAACATCACCGTGGCCGAGGACATGTTGCCGAATCGCTCCAGTACCTCCCGCGAAGCGGACAGCGCGTCGGGGCCTAAGGCCAGGCCGCGCTCCACGGCGTCGAGCACCGACTTGCCGCCGGGATGGACGCCCCAGAGGGCTATGTCTTCCTTGCGCAGCTTGCCCAGGACCTCCGCCGAACCGGCGCCGAGAGCTTTGCCGATTTCCCCGGGGACTTTGCCCGAAAGCAGCATGTCGAACCCAAGCTCGCGGATGCGCCACGTGATGAGTTCGCGCGTGTTTGGAATGAGGACGGAGCGGAAGCTGTCCATCGCGAAACCGGTTGGTTCGGCGCTAATGAGGCTGGCTGCGCAACCGTCGCCGAAGACGAGGAACGACAGTACTTGCTCAAGTTCCTGCGTTTGCTGCAGGTGCAGGGTGCAGAGTTCGAGATTGAGCGTGAGCACCTTCGCCTCGGGCTGGGAGCGCACGATGTGGCGGGCCATTTTGAGGGCGTTGATGGCGGCGTAACAGCCCATGAAGCCGATCATGTTGCGCTCGACGCAGGTGTCGAGGCCGAGGTGGTCAACGATGTCGAAGTCGAGGCCGGGGGCGTAGAGGCCTGTGCAGGAGGTGACGATGACGTGGGTGATTCCGCGGCGTTCGGCTTCGGTGAGCGAGAGGTTGTCGAGGCCGGCGCGGGCGAGCGGAGGGGCGAAGCGCTCGAAGATGTCCATGCGTTTGGCCGTGCCGGGAAAGCCGCCGAGGGTGTAGAACTCATGCGCGTTGATGGTGAACTCGGTGGTCTGGGCTTCGCGTTCGGGGGTGAGAACGGAGTAGCGATGCTCGATGCCGGAGCGGTGCGCCATTCGCTGAAAGACAGGCTTTACGCGCGGGTCTTCCAACATGCCGTCGGCGAAATCAACGAACGCCTGGTGGACATCGTGGTCCGGAACGGCGGTAGCAATGCGATTGATGTAAGCCTCGGTCACGGGTCCCTCATACTCCAGAGTAGTCTTCCGTAGGATGCCACTTGTCGCGTGGGCGAGTGTCACGGCCGTAGGGGCCGTCTGTCAAAAGATTGTCAGACGCATTTCGTCTACTGCTGCGGTGCGTTTTGTATTTGTTGCAGCACTCGTTTCATGCTGTTTTGCTGAACCTGCACGAAGCCTGTCCGCGAACTATCCAAGTCGACGATCAACGTCAAGGCAGCAGCCACGATCAGTGGCAATACGAGAAGCAGCACCCGCGTATGCACGGTTAGGCCGATGCCCACCAACGCGCTGGCCGCTGCCGCGATAAAGAAGAGCAGACCCCACGCGGCGCCGGGGATTCGGTCTTCAAACGCGGCTGTGCGCTTCTCGCTGAAGTCGATGGTGTCGTTGAGCGACGAGACGTAGAGCGTGGTGTAGGGGTCGCGATGGGCTCGCGCATGTTCCGTAGCGACACGCCACAGCTCGCTCTGGAGAGTACCCGTGCGCGCGAGGCTGTCTGCGATGGCTCCGGGGTTTGTACCGGCTTCGTAAAACGCCATCCGGGCTGGGACGTATTGGTTCAGGAGCGAACGCGCCTCGGTGCGCAGCGGCTCATCGAGTGCCGAGGTCCGAAGCCAGGTGGTGCCGATGGCGTTCGCTTCGCCGACCTCAAGCTGCTTGCGCTGATCGTACCGCTGCACGGTCATCGCGAAGCTGAAGCCGAGGAGGAGCGCGAGGAGGCCGAGGACGGAGCTTTCAATCGTCTTGAAAGACGGAGAGCCGATGGCATCCGCATAACTCGCCCGCAGCAATGAGCCTATGTAACCCGCGGCAAACAGGCCGAGCAAGGCCAGCGGGAAGAACAGCAGCGGATGGTTCATGACGTACATCCGGCTAGTGTAGCCGGGTTGCGATGCGCGGATGCGGAATTTTGAAGGCTGCGGGCGACGTTGGCCGTCCCGTATCATCCAACCACACATGTCCGACGCTTTCTCTCACTTCGACCTTGCCAAGCTTTCGCAGGCGGATAGCTATAAGCTGCTCGCTTCCGTCATCATGCCTCGACCGATTGCGTGGGTGGTTTCTCGCGACGGCGACGGTGGCATCAATGCGGCGCCGTTTTCCTTTTTCAACATCGTTTCGTCTGACCCGCCGATTGTGGCGATCAGTTTTTCGGGAGCGTCCGACCGCGACGAGAAGGACACGCTTTCGAACATTCGTGCGCGGGGCGAGTTTGTCGTGAACATGGTGCCTGAGGAGCTTGCGGAGGCGATGAATACGACCGCCACGAATGCTCCGAAAAGCACGGATGAGACGCAGTTGGCGGGGCTCGAGCTTGCGGCTTCGACGGTGATTGATGTGCCTCGGATTGCGGCTTCACCGGTGGCGATGGAGTGCAGGCTGCTCGACACGCTGAACTATGGCGGGACTGGCACGATTGGGCTTGGCAGGATTGTCTATCTGCACATTCGGACGGATGCGTTCGTCGACCTTGCGCGGCTGCATATCGATCCGGCGCAGCTTCGGTTGATTGGGCGGATGCATGGTTCGGGTGGGTATACGACTACGCGGGACCTGTTCCATTTGGAGCGGAAGAGCTGGCCGCTGAAGTAGTCGGATGATGGCATCGGCAATGCTGGCTGCATGACTGGTCGTTGCCGGGGCGTCAGCAGGAACTTTCTGCGGTCAAATGACTGAACTAATGACTTGGACGGCAACGCAGGCGCGGGCAAAGTTTGGTGAGGTCCTGGACAGAGCGGAAACGTCCGGGCCGCAGATCTTTACACGGCGCAAGCGTTAGTTCCTTATCATCACTACAGAGGACTTTGCTGAGCGCACAAAGGCTGAGGCGAGGGAGAAGCCCTTTGTAAGGGCGTGGGACGCGCTCGCACCGTCATCCGGCGCTACCTTCGATGTAGACTTTCCGCGTTCCCTGAGCAAGCTTCGAGCGGTGAAGGTCTGAAGTTCCGTCGCGACGCTATGTTAAGCGGTTCCGCGCCGCTGAGTGTGGAGGTGGTGCAGTTCTGAGGTAGTTCGGCGCACATCTCAAATCGAGATGTAGG
>CAZZYB010000133.1:0-9083 GCA_964658125.1 uncultured Acetobacteraceae bacterium
CTCTGGGGGAGAGCTCGACGCGGATCATGGTGATGTCCGGGATGGAGTTGGGGGACGCTGCCGCGCTGGTGGCGAACGGGTTGACGCCGGTGGTGTGGACGGCGGAGCAAGTATCGGCGATAGAGCGCGCGGGGCGGGCTGCGGAGCAGCGCGTGCCGGTGCATGTGGAAGTCGATACGGGTATGGCGCGGCAGGGCGCTGCGGTGGGAGCGGCGCTGGATGGTGTGCTGGGTCGGCTGGCGGAGTCGCGGTGGGTGTCGTGCGAGGGTGTGATGACGCACCTGTGCTGCTCGGAGGTGGCGGGCGCGAGGACTACAGCGCGGGCGCAGGAGCTGTTTGCGGGGGCGCTAGCGGCGGTGAAGGCGGCGGGGTTGCGACCGGAGTGGGTGCATCTTGGGAATACGTCGGCGGTCGACGAAGGCGGAACGATGGCGTGGGTTCGGCAGCAGGCGAAGGGCATGGATGCGCGGGCGATGGTGCGGTCGGGGCTGGCGGTGTATGGGTATTGTCTGCCTCTCGAAGAGGCGGAGGAGTCGGCTGCTCGGTTGCGAAAGAAGTTGAAGCCGGTGCTTACGTGGAAGGCTCGTGTGCTGGGTGTGCGGGAGGTTGAGGCGGGGGCGGCGGTTGGCTATGGTGCGACGTTTGTGGCCGAGCGGCCGATGCGGCTGGCGCTGCTGGGAGCGGGGTATGCGGACGGGTTTCGGCGGGAGGCTTCGTCGGGGATGGGCGATGGTTGGGTGATGATTGCGGGGAAACGCGCGGCTGTCGTGGGGCGCGTTTCGATGAATCTGACGGTAGTGGATGTGTCGGAGATCGAGGGTGTGGTGGAGGGGGCGGAGGCTGTGCTGCTCGGCGAGGGTGTGAGTGCGGAGGATCATGCGCGCTGGGCGCGGACGATTCCTTATGAGATTTTGTGCGGGATTCGCGGGACGCGGATACTGCGCTAACGCGTGGCTTTTTGTAGATAGGCTTCGATGGCCGATTGCCACTCGGCGCCGCTGGCGGCGTCTTGCTTGCCTAGCGTCATGACGAGGTTGTTTTGCTCGGCAGTCAACGCTGTGCGGGCGTACGTGACGTGCACGGCGGTTTGGGTAGCGTCGGTGGGGTGGAACGCGACGTCGATGGTCGCGGTCATAACTTCGGGGATGACGTAGACGTATTGGAAGTGATGCGCGTCGAGGTCGAAGAGAGTATTGACCCAGACAGCGGTGTGGTCGCCATGGGCGATGATGAAGACCGCGCCCTGCTGGTCGCGGGCGGGTTGTGGATAGATGAAGTGCGGGTCCCAGGTGGGGCCGGCCCAGGGGCGCTCGCCTTCGGGACCGAAGAGGGCAGCGGCTTTTTCGTAGGGAAGCGCTACTGTCAGGTCGAAGCTGTTGATGACGTGCGCGGGGTTTTTCAACGGCGTTTCTCCTTGAACTGGTGGCTGTGCGCTGCGGTGAGCGTGAGCCCGTAGAGGGTGCGGAACTGTTCGATCTCCTTGATGGATTGTGGCGAGAACGGCAGCTTGCCTTCGAAGGCGTGGAGAACGATGCCTTCGAGTAAGTCGCCGAGGGTCATGTCCTTTTGTTCCGCGATGGCCTTGAGGACTTTGAGGAGGCGTTTTTCGATGCGGACGCCGGTTTGGATGCGTTCTATTTCGATGGACTTCATGTGTACCAATGTATCACGGTACATAAATATAGGGTGCGAAGTGAAGAGCAAGCAACGACCAAGGAAGAAGCAGGTCTCTCCACTTCGGTCGAGATGGCACATTCGTGGTGATACGACGCCCGGGTTAAACTGGAAGGATGTTCAAGCGGCTGTATGGGAAGTGGATGTATGCGTGGGAGTATGCGCTGACGACGCGCGATGAGAACCGCGTGGAGAGGCCGCTGGAGTGGGGTTTCGAGTGGTTGGGTGATTTTGGCGGAGATGATGCGGCGGCGCGGGTGCAGGCTGGGGAGCTTTCGGCGCTGGAGGCGATGATGGGGTTGAATCGCCGGATTGCTGCTGAGCCACATGCTTTTTTCGATTACGAGAAGCCCACGGATTTTCGTTTGGAGAGGCATTTTCCGGAGCTGTATCCGACCAACGTGCGGCCGGAGACGCTCGAGCAGGAGCGCGAGTACAAGCGGCAGGCGGAGGTGGGGGAGCTTCGCAAGGCGCCGTTTTTGCGATTTACTTCGGCAGTGAGGACGCCGCATCCGGAGAATGATGAGGTCAATGCGCGGTGGTATCCGGCGGAGCATAAAGACAACAGCAAGCCGCGGCAGGCGATGATTGTGATGCCACAGTGGAATGCGGATGCGTTTTCGCATAATGCGTTGTGTGAGCTGTTCAATCGGTTTGGGATTTCGTGCCTGCGGTTGTCGAAGCCTTATCACGATACGCGGAGGCCGGCAGAGCTGGAGCGGTCGGACTATGCGGTGAGTGCAAATGTGGGGCGGACGATTTCGGCTTGCCGGCAGGCGGTGGTGGATATTCGCAGCTGCATGGATTGGCTGGAGTCGCAGGGGTATGAGCAGTTTGGGGTGCTCGGGACCAGCCTGGGGAGTTGCTATGCGTTTATCGCGGCGGCGATGGATGCTCGGCTGAGGGTTTGTGCGTTCAACCATGCTTCGACGTGGTTTGGGGATGTGGTTTGGACCGGGCAGAGTACGCGGCACATACGCGCGGCGTTCGAGCGGGCGGGTCTTACGCAGGAACTGGTGAGGGAACTGTTGTTGGCGGTTAGTCCGATGGCTTATATGGATGCGTTTGCGGCTACTCCGAAGAAGGTGCTGGTAGTTTATGCGCCTTATGACCTGACGTTTAGGGTGGAGTTTTCGCGGGAGGTGCTGCGGAATTTTGGGGAGCGCGGGATTGATTTTGTGGCAAAGGTGCTGCCTTGTGGGCACTATACGACCGGGGAGTGGCCTTATAAGTATCTGGATGGGTGGTACCTGGGGTCGTTTGTTTATGGGGCGTTTAAAAAGCTGGCGGGAGAAGTGTAAGAGAGAAGGAAAAAGGGTGAGGGAGCCGCTCTTAGTCCTTCATAAAGGCGGTGAAGTCGGACCACTGTTCAACCCTGAATGCGCGAATGTCCCGCACCGATGAAGGGAACCAAGGTAAAGCTTTGAGAGCGTTCATTGTAGTGAAAAGGTGTGCGAGGTCTTCGCGCTCACAGGTATAAACGCTGCCCTGACGCCATTCAAAGTCGTAGGTCTCGAGCAGGTTGCGAATGTCTGTATATGCCTGAGTCAGGTTTTTCGGATGGGCTCGTTCGGTATCGTGCGTATCAAGGTCGAAGGCAATGGCGAACACTAGTTTGCCTCAGGATCTTCCATCATGGCGTCGAAACCGTAGGTAGTCTCTTCGCCTGTTCTAACGACAACGATCCGGACGCGACGCTCTCCATCTTCAGGTTCAGCGGGACCCAGGACTTCGTACTCGGGGCCGTAGGGACCGAACTGTTTGATGACTCCAACGGGAACGGCTTTCTCGGTAGCGAGAGCAGTGGGCATGCGGGACCTCCTAGCTTGGAAAGATTCTACGCCGTAAGGCGCGGTTTAGCTCCGAGTAACGATTCTGAGCGAGAGGTCGCGGAGTTGCTGGTCGCTTATGGGAGTGGGGGCGTCGACCATAAGGTCTATGGCTTTGGCCGTTTTGGGAAAGGCTATGACTTCGCGGAGGCTGGTGGCTCCGGCGAGGATCATGACGATGCGGTCGAGGCCGAGGGCTATGCCGCCGTGCGGGGGAGTGCCGTACTCGAGGGCGTCCAGGAAAAAGCCGAAGCGCTCGTGGGCTTCTTCGTCTGTCATGCCCAGCGAGCGGAAGATTTCGGCCTGCACGTCCTGGCGGTGGATACGGATGGAGCCGGAGCCTAGCTCAGTGCCGTTGAGGACGATGTCGTACGCGAGGGCGCGGACGGCACCCTTGTCGGAGGTTAGGCGGCCGCTGGTGATGTCGTCTTCCTGGGGCGAGGTGAAGGGGTGGTGGGCGGCGTCCCAGCGCTTGTGTTCTTCGTTCCACTCGTACATGGGGAAGTCGGTGACCCAGAGAAATTTGAAGTCGGCCGCGGTTTTGGTTTGGTCGAAGAGCTTGTGCTTGTCGGCGTATTTTTTGGCGAGGTCTAGGCGGAGCTGGCCTACGCGCTTCCAGATCCACTGCTTGTCGAAGTTCCAGGCGGCGGGGGTTCCAGGCTTGGGGGTGATGACGATGTGGAGGTCGGCTGATGTGGGTAGCGGGTTGTCAGAGAAGCAGCTTAGTTCGGCGGCTAGCTTGCCTTCGATCTCTTCGGCGAGCGGGACGAACGCTTCGTTGGTGCGGAGGCGGGCTACGTCGAGGAAGTCGAGTCCGGAGTCGCCGAAGGACTTGCGGATCTCGTCTACGAGCGCGCGGCGTTGCGTGCCGGAGAGTGCACCGACAGCGGGTATGGTGAAGCCGAGGATGGGGAGCGTGGGGTCGATCTTGAGTGTTTCGCGCAGCTCGGGTGTGACGGTTTCGGTGAGGTCGACCATGGCGGGGAGGCGCATGTCGGGCTTGTCGATACCGTATTTGCGGATGGCTTCGTCATAGGTCATTTGCACGAAGTTGCCTTCGGGCAGCGTGATGTTGGCGGTTGCGAACGCGGCCCGGAGGAAGCCTTCGACTACGCGGAAGACGGTCTCCTGTTTGGGGAACGTCATTTCGAGGTCTATCTGGGTGAAGTCGGGCTGGCGGTCGGCGCGGAGGTCTTCGTCGCGGAAGCAACGGGCGACCTGGAAGTAGCGGTCGAAGCCGGAGATCATGAGGATTTGCTTGAAGATTTGTGGGGACTGCGGGAGGGCGTAGAAGTGGCCCGGGTTGACGCGGCTGGGGACCAGGTAGTCGCGCGCGCCTTCGGGGGTGGAGCGGGTGAGGAGCGGGGTTTCGATTTCGAGGAAGTCGTTGTCCGAAAGATAGTCGCGGATGGCGCGGGTGACCTTGTGGCGGAGCTCGAAGTTGCGCTGCAGCTCGGGGCGGCGGAGATCGAGGTAGCGGTACTTGAGGCGGATTTCTTCGTTGGTGATGGGCGCGTCGTCGGCGATCGGGAAGGGCGGAGTTTTGGACTCGTTCAGGAGCAGGAGCTCGGTCGCGACTACTTCAATGTCGCCGGTTTCCATCTTGGGGTTCTTGAGGCCTTCGCCACGCTCGCGAACGCGGCCCGTGGCGGCGACTACGTACTCTGGGCGCGCGGCTTCGGCCTTGGCGTGGGCTTCGGGGGAGACTTCCTTGTCGAAGACGATCTGGGTGATGCCGGTGCGGTCGCGGACGTCGAGGAAGATGAGGTTGCCGTGGTCGCGGCGGCGGTTGACCCAGCCCATCAGCGTAACGGTTTGGCCTGCGTCGGTGGAGCGAAGCGCGCCCAGTTTGTGGGTGCGTTCAAGATTGCCTAGGAAGTCTAATGTCACAGTCTTTCTATTGTACGAAGTTTGGACGACAAGAGGTTCCAGAGGAAGTCGATGGTGAGGGCGATGCCGCCGCCTAGTGCTGTATTGAATAGCCGGATGTGGGCAGCGGAGGTTTGCGATAAGCCTCCAAAGCGAAAGAGGAAGACGATGTATAGGGTGAGGAAAAGCGAAAAGACCGCGTAGTTGACAGCCTGCAAAGCGTAGGATGCCCAGGCGCAAAGCAGCACCGCGATGAAGACGAACCCAAGATCAAGGGGCACAAAATCTGCCAGGAGGAGAGCGATCCCAGCCCCGGCAAGCGTACCTGCCAGCCTGGCGATACTGCGGCTCAGTGTGCCGGTCCACTGCGGTTTGAGTACGAGCAGCGCAGTCATGGGCGACCAGTATCCGTTGCGTACGTGGAAGTGTCTGTAAAGTGCTGTGCAAAGGACGAGGGTGACGATCAGGCGCAGCGTATAGGTCGCCGTGTCGTCACGGAGCGTCGTTCGGTCTCGCAGCTAGGACCAAAGCTCGACCACCCGCGACTGCAGGCGTTGGCTCAGCGGAGGGGCAGCCGCTTCGACGACGGCGTGGCGGAAGTGGTGGAAGAAGGTGAACAGGACCATCTGCAGCGCGCCCCCCGCGATCACCATGCCGGTTCGGCCAGCCGCGTAGTGAGGACCCAGGGGAAAGTAGGTCGCGATGATGACGTACGTGGCGCTCTGCTGGCCTATCCAGCCCGCGGTGGAGCTGATGCCGGAGAGCAGGCCGTAGTTAATCGCAGCGACGACCACCAGCATGAGGGCGAGCGGTGTCCACTCCGCTCCGAGGCTGCCGGCGAGCGTGGCGGACGCGATGCCGAGCGTCGCCAGAGTCATGCTGAGGAGCGCCGACGAAAGAGCTTCGTGGAAGACGGCAAAGCCTACGGTGTAGGCCGCTCCGGCGGCGATGGCTGCGGCGCTGGGATGGCCGGACAAATGCCCGATCAAGAGCGCAACGGCTATGGCAGCAATGGATTGCAGGCCAGCTAGAGGAGTGCGTTTGGGCCAGGGAAAGGCCGTGGTGTCGGTCGAGATTTCGGTGAGGTGAATCACGGGCTGACCGTGTGATGCATGCTCCGATTGTAGCGAGCGGCGATCAGGCCGCGGGCCAGCGGTAGTGGCCTATGGCGCGGTGAGGGAGGAAGGTGAGGAGGGAGGACTCCTCGGCTCCATTGCCCCAGTTGTGGACGATGCGGGTGCTGAAGAGGCCGTTCGCGACGACCATGCCGATGTGGGGGAGGCGGACGTCCAGGCGCCAGGTGAGGATGTCTCCGGGAGCGAGGGTGCCGGGGAAGGCGTTGCCGGCCGTGGGTCGGACCGCGAGCCATATTTGCGATTTCGCTCGGCGGAAATAGGTTTCCAGGTTGAGGACGCGGCGGTGGTCGATGTTGGCGTCGGGGTGTGGGAGCTTCCAGGTGTGGGGGTAGGCGGCGAAGTTCGCTTGCATGTCTTCGTGGACTAGACGCTGGAGGTCGAGAGCTAGAGCGTCGCGACCGGCTCGGACGATGACGTCGGCACAGACTCCGGTGGCACGGGGGACGTCGCCGTTGGGGTAGACGAGGCGGGTGTAGTGCGGGTCGTAGGTCTTGGTGATGCCGAGTTGGGCGCGGGCCGCGGTGGCCAGGCGGTCTCCGGGGTTAGGCGGGAGGGTTGCGGTGGCGAGAGCGGCCAGTGTGGTTTGGAGGAACGTGCGGCGGTGCATGGGCATGCTCTGGTTATCGCAATAGGTGAATTCGGCAACCAACATCAATGCGCGACCAAATATGCTCAGTCGTATAGACTTCCGCTCCGAACTCCATGGCGAGGGCGAGGCAACAGCGGTCTCCAAGAGAAAGGCCCGCGTGCCTCGTGCGGTCTCGAAGGAAGCCTGCGAGGCGGGCTTGCGATAATGAGAGCGGTTCGATGCGCGAAAGTGTATCCAGAAGAGGCTTGACCTTGGTGGAATTCATTTTGAGATCGGCGAGCTTGGCATAAACTTCGGATACGTTGACCGTGCTCATGACAGCGCCGTCGATGATTGAGGCGGCCATCTCGTCAATCCGCTCGTTCTTTGCAATGGCCAGAATGACAGATGCGTCGATGACAGCTTCACTCACGTTCGGCTTCTGCCCGTCGTTCGGCTAAAAGCTCCGCGAGAAGATCCCGGTTCTCTGGGTTGTGTGCCTGAACCTCTTCACGAAAGGCGCGAAAGATTGCCAGCATCTCTTCCCGGGTGTGCTTGCGGTGGGTTGAAGATGGCTGTAGCGATTCGATTTGGGGTACGTCTGCCATAAGGTGAGTATCCGCCTCAATGTGGACAGTTTCAAGAGTGAAGTTTAGCTTCGAGAGCCGCGCGTTCCACTTTGACCTGCTCGCCGGTGGCGAAGGTTTTTACGGTGAGGATGTGGGTGGCTACTTCGTCTTCGCCTAGGAGGATGATGTGGCGGGCTTGTTTGTCGGCGGTGTCGAAGGATTTGCCAAGTTTGAATTTGCCGTCGCCTACTTCGATGGTTAGGCCTTCGCGGCGGAGGTCTCGGGCGAGGGCAAGGGCGGCGGCGTTTTGGGCGGAGCCTATGGGGGCTATGTAAGCGTCTAGTTTAGGTGGGGCGGTTGGGGTGCCGTCGGCTTCGGCCTGGGCTTGGAGAGTCAGGATGAGGCGGTCTTCGCCTATGGCAAAGCCTATGCCGGGGGCGCGGGGGCCGCCCAGCATTTCGCTGAGGCCGTCGTAGCGGCCGCCGCCTAATAGGGCGTTCTGGGTGCCGAGGCCGGTGGTTACGGTGAACTCGAAGGTGGTGCGGGTGTAGTAGTCGAGGCCGCGGACTAATCTCGGGTTTACGTGGTATTGCACACGGCACGCATCGAGTGCGGTGAGGACTTCTTCGAAGTGGGTTTTGGAGTCGGGGCTTAGGAAGTCGGCGACTTTGGGGAGGGCGTTGATGATGTCCTGGTCGGCTTCATCTTTGCTGTCGAGGACGCGGAGGGGGTTGGTTTCGGCTCGGCGCTGGTTGTCGGGGCAGAGTTTGTCTTTGACTGGGGCGAGGGCTTCGCGGAGGGCTGTGTTGTAGCGGGCGCGGTCTTCGGCACTGCCTACCGAGTTGAGCTCCAGTTTCCAGTCGCGGACGCCTAGTTCGTCTAGCAGGGAGGCCAGCATTTCGAGGACTTCGGCGTCGCGGATGGGGGACTCGGCTCCGGAGGTTTGCGGGCCGATGACCTCGGCGCCGATCTGCCAGAACTGGCGGTAGCGGCCGCGCTGGGGACGCTCGCGGCGGAACTGTGGGCCGATGTAGAAGAGCTTCTGGAGTTGGCCGGCTTCGCCCAGCTTGTGTTCGATGTACGCGCGGACTACGCCAGCGGTGGATTCGGGGCGGAGGGTCAGGGATTGAGCTTTCTCGCTGGCGGCGCGGGCGCGGTCTTCCCAGGTGAACATTTCTTTCGAAACGATGTCGGTTTCTTCGCCTACTGAGCGGGAGAAGAGGGAGGTGTCTTCGAAGATGGGGGTGCGAATTTCGCCGAAGCCGTAGCGGGCAAAGAGCTTGCGAGCGGTAGCTTCTACATGGTTCCAGAGGGGGGTCTGGTCGGGGAGGAGGTCGCGGGTACCGCGGACGGCTTTGAGTGCGGGTTTCTTATCCATGGAGCTTTAGTTTATCGCCTCGCGGAGGCAACCTTTGGATGTGGCATCGCGGTGCAAGGG
>CAZZYB010000134.1:0-2404 GCA_964658125.1 uncultured Acetobacteraceae bacterium
CGCTCCATCCAGCAGCGGCTTCGACCAGTCCGTAATCGTCTTCGCCGGATCGAAATCGTAAATACTCCCCAGCCCATTGCACTCCGGGCAAGCCCCATAAGTAGAGTTGAACGAAAAACTCCGCGGCTCCAGCTTCGGCACATTGATCCCGCAATCCGGGCAAGCCATCGACGAAGAAAACAGCGTCTCCTCGTAAGCCCCACCCGGTCTCTGCAACCCAATCAGCACCAGCCCATTGCCCAGCCCCAGCGCTGTCGCCACCGCCGCAGCCAGCCGCTTCGTATCGTAAGGCGGCCGCCCATTCTCATCCGGAGTCCCCGGAACCGGCTTCAGAATAATGCGATCGACAATCGCCTCAAGCGTATGGTTCCGCTTCTTGTCCAGCCGCATTCCTTCTTCAACTTCGGTAATCTCGCCATCGATCCGCAGACGATAGCCCTTCTTATCCAGCGCCTCCAGCTCTTCGCGAAACTCACCCTTGCGCCCCCGCACAATCGGCGCCAGCACGGTAATCCGCTCTCCCGGAGAGGCCGCGTTCCGGTCCACAATCTGCGCCACAATCTGGTCCGCACTTTGCCGCGAAATCGGCCGATGACAATTCGGGCAATGCGGCTGACCCACCGACGCATACAGCAGCCGCAGGTAGTCATAAATCTCGGTAATCGTCCCTACGGTAGACCGCGGACTCCGCGACGTAGTCTTCTGCTCAATCGAAATCGCCGGCGATAGACCATCGATCGCGTCCACATCCGGCCGCTCCATCTGGTCCAGAAACTGCCGCGCATAAGCCGACAGCGTCTCCACATACCGCCGCTGCCCCTCGGCATAAATCGTGTCGAACGCCAGCGAACTCTTACCCGACCCCGACAGCCCCGTCACCACCGTCAGCGTATTGCGCGGAATCGACACCGACACATTCCGCAGATTGTGCTGCCGCGCCCCGCGCACCGTAATGTGAGTAATGCTCATGAGTGTCAAAAGCCCGACAACGGACAAGTGACTAGTTTACAGCCTGATCAGCAAACCGCCTCCTTCGGCGCTCAGCACGTCCTGGCTTCGACCTCCTCGCCCACCTTCACCCGCCTCCGATGAACCCGCCTGAACAATACCCGGACGCAGATATTCACAACGAACCCCCACACCTTCGGGCAAAATCAAGAGAACGCCCGAACCACCAAAGGTTCGAGCCGAAGGAGTTCGGGCCTTGAGTGCATTCATGTTGGTCGCAGTTGTGCTGGCTTCGCTGGCGTTCGGAGTCCTCGTAGCCTACGGCATCTGCCTCGCTTTTTTCACCATCGCGCGCGAGCACTCCATGGCCACAGCCCGTCAGCGCGAAGTCCGCGCCACCCAGCCCAAAGTCACCATCATCGCCTGAAAGCTACTGCGGCGGTTTCTTCTGCTGCTGACGTAGTTTCAGCAACTGGTTGTAGATATCTTCCGGCGTAGATGGCGTATCACCCGCCGCGGGAGTTCCGGTCGCCGGAGTCCCCGCCGCCGGCGTGCCCGCCACAGGATTCACCGTCCCCGCATCCGGCGGATTTGGCGTATCCACAATCCCCGGAATCGTCTGCGTCGTCGTGCTCGGCGTCGGCAGCGAGTCGGTCGGCACAGAATTCGTCACCGGCAGCGTCGAAGCTGTCGGCGTCACATTGTTCGGGTTCCCCAGAACATTATTCGCCGGCGCCGGAACAGTCCGGGGCGCCCCTAACATGGGCCCCGGCGGCACCTGCACCGGCTGTCCAACCACATCGTTCCGCTGCTCCTGCTGCTGTTGCGGCTGTTCCTCATCGTCGAACCCACCAGCGTTCGGATTCGGGGGAGTCGGACCCCCGTTCCGCGGCGTCAAAATCAACTCCCGCGGCTGATTCGTCGCCGTCTGCCGCAGCAGCATGTTCGTCGAGTTGCCGTCGATCAGCGTCAGCAGGATCACCTCAGGTGTGGCCGGCCCATAGTGCCCAAAGACCCGCTCTTCGTGCACGCCCCCGGTAATCTTCATGCCTGTCTGCCGCGCGATCTCGCGCAGTATCTGGTTCAGGCTGGAGTTGTTCGCGTTCACCGAAATCAGCCCCGACGCATACGTCACTTCCGCCCGATGCGCCTTCGTCGCCGCATCCGGCTGCACCGCCGTCGCGCTGATCGGCCCCACCTGCGCCGCACTCGTCGGAGGCGTCGCCGGCAGATTGCTCATCACCCGCTGCGCCGCACCTGTCACGCCCAAAATCCCGCAGGCAAGCGCCATCCCCAGGCCCGATCCAATCCAGCGCTTTGGTCGCAAACGTAGCATCTGTACCTGTTGGGACGGCCACCTTCACCGGAAGGTAGCATCCCTGCATCAGAATAACCCGAGCATCTCTACTGGACTCCGGACGCCGGGCGTCCTATGCTGACCTTGATACACCCCGGG
>CAZZYB010000134.1:2414-7821 GCA_964658125.1 uncultured Acetobacteraceae bacterium
ACCAACTGTCGAATGGAACTGAAAATGCCCAGCATCACGCGAACCGCCACAGCATTGGCAGCAATCATTTTCTGCCTCTCCGCTGCTGGCGCCGAAGTCTGCACCACCCAGGCCAAAATGGCCCCCGCACTCCGCGACACACTCGCCGACGCCGCACTCTCGCTCGCCACCGCCGTCCAGTCCAACGACGCCCCCAAAGTCCGCGCCGCCACAATCGCCGAGTACGCCGCTAACTTCACCAACACCGAGTTCCTCATCCGCACCACCTCCACCCGCATCACCGGCGAAACCCTCCGCGTCACCTCCGTCTTCGGCCTTGACGCCACCGCCCGCAAGGCCGGCGAAACCGCCGAAGCCGAATTCAGCTGCCCGCTCTCCGGCACCGCTCTCGAAGCCGACTTCTCCATCCCCGGCCTCCCTCCCGGCAACTACGGTTTCGCGATGGTCGAAGCCTCGGGCGGCTCCCAGCCCTGGCTCCTGTCTTTCCTGATGCGCAACGAAGGCGGCACATGGAAGATGGCCGGCTTCTACCCGCACGCGCGCACCGCCGCCGGCCACGACGGCCTCTGGTACTGGAACGAAGCCCGCACCGCCGTCAAGAACAAGCAGCTCTGGGCCGCCTATCTGCTCTACGCCGAGGCCTACGCCCTGCTCCGCCCGGCGGGCTTCATGGACACCACTCACCTCGACAAGCTGCAAAACGAGCAACGCACTGCGACGCCCTCCGAGCTCTCGAACGGCATCAGCAAAGACACACCCCTGGTCGTCAAGGACGCCACAGGCGACTTCCACTTCACCGCCCTCACTACCGACCGCTCTGACGACGGCACCCGCGTCAACATCATGCTCCACATGCCGTCGAATTCGACCGACGCCGCTGCCACGCGCGTTCGCAACGAAGCCGCCGCAGCAGCGTTCGTCAAGGCCCACCCCGAAGTTCGCAAAGATTTTCAAGGCGTCTGGGTCTTCGCGGAAACCGACACACAACAACCCTTCGTCATGACCCAGCGTGACATGAGCCAGATTCCCCAATAGACCCACGAACGACCGAGGAGTTCCATGGCGACGATACAGAAATCTCTGGCCCAGGCCATCCGCGAGCGACGCGCCACCCCCAGCTTCGACGGCGTTCCCATCCCCGCCAGCGACCTCCGCCAGATCCTCGACGCCGGCCTCCACATGCCCAGCGGCTACAACATGCAGCCCTGGCGCTTCATCGTCGTCCAGAGCGAAGAGCAAAAACGTCGCCTCCGCGCCGCCAGCTACAACCAGGCCAAGGTAGAAGAAGCCTCCGCCGTCATCGTGGCCTGCGGAGACCGCGACGGCTGGCGCAAGGACCTCGACGAAATGCTCCGCCTCGGACGCGCCGGCGGCATGCCCGAAGGCTACGCCGCGCAGGCGGAAAACTCCGTCCCCGCCTATCTCTCCAGCTTTTCCAGCGACGAGATGGCCGGCTGGCTCAACAAGATGGTCGCCATCGCCACCACCGCCATGATGCTCACCGCCGAAACCCTCGGCTACGACACCGCCATGATGGAGGGCTTCGAGCAGAAAGAGGTCTGCGAAACCCTCCGGCTACCCATGAGCTACTGGGTCGTCTCGCTCCTCGCCATAGGCCACCTCAAGGGCCCTGACAAGTTCGACGGCGGCCGCTTCGACATGGCCCGCACCGTCTTCGGCGAAGAGTACGGCAAGCCCCTGAAATAGAAGTGGAAGTCAGGGAGAGTCAACGCCCGACGGAGAAGTCAGCATTTCCTATCTAATTCCTAATTGGCCTTTGGTAAAGGTATTCCGCTGCGCGTTGCCGCAGGCGGAGCCCCCCCATTCGCCACTTTTAGCATTCGAGCCTTCGTGTCGTCATAACTAGGCTGCCCGTCGATGAATCCAATCAACGCCTGAGTTTGTGTCAAAGTACCGTTCGGACCAACTCTGCCGGCGCTGTACGTGTCCATTGAAAAGCGGCGCATTCCCTTAGCCGCCATATCGGGATGTTCTTTCGCGAAGCCGACCTGATCCATATCGTTGCTCTCAAGGGTAATCTGCCGAACAAGTGCTTTGTTTACGTCCACTTGACGCCCTAGCATGTAAATGTGATATCCGCTGAATGGGACGATCGCATAGAAAATGTCCAGGTAACCATCGGCCAGCTTTACGCGTTCCACGACAAACCGATCCGCACGCTTAAACGATTCGTTCATAGTTCTTTCGTGCAGCTTGAGCACAGCGGCAATCGTCCGGTCGCGCTCAGCCGCATTGCCGGTTTCGGCATAGGCACGTGCCAGCAACTCTAGTGCGATCGGGTCCTCCGGGTGTGTGGCAGTCCACGGTTTCAGCAGTGACAGGGCATAGGCATCGTCGCCCACGGTCACAGCTGTTTCTGCAGTGCCGTCTGTGATCGTCGGGTTCTCAGGAACCATCGCGTGAAGCTGTTTCATCTTCTGTAGCGCGAGCTCTGGATGACGTTCGCCGAAATCCTTCTTTGCTGCATCGAAAAGTGCCTGCTGCTCCGCTGTAAGCGATGAAGCCGCAGGTTGTTGTGCTGGACAGAAAAGAGAACTGCCCAATACGAAAACCAAACACAATCGACGCATAAAAAACACCCCAATAGATAATTTAGGTCGTCAGCAAGCTTTGGGAGGCCTGCTTTCCGGCCCCTACAGCTTACCAATGACAATTCCGGTGGCCGTGCAAAGGAAGGATATTCATCGTTTGTCTCCTACCCGCAACCGATACACTAGCTAAGACATGATTCCCACCCTCGAATGGACGCCCGAAGGCGTCAACTTCCTAGACCAGACCAAGCTCCCCCTCGAAGAAACCTACGTCCTCGCCACCGACTACAAACAGGTCGCCACCGTCATCCGCGACATGATCACCCGCGGCGCCATGGCCATCGGCGTCTCCGGAGCCATGGGCGTAGCCATCGGCATCGAACGCAGCACCGCCAGCACCCTCCCTCAACTAACAGCCGAAGTCGCCGAAATCTGCGACCACCTCGCCGCCACCCGCCCCACCGCCGTCAACCTCTTCTGGGGCATCGGCCGTGTCCGCGACCTCTACAACACCCTCGCCGCCGCCCACACTCCAATCCCCGAAATCAAACAAGCCGTAGTAGCCCTCGCCAAAGAAATGTACGACGAAGACATCGCCAACTGCCGCCAGCTAGGAGCCAACGGCGCCGACCTCCTCCCGCAGCAAGGCACAATCCTGACCCACTGCAACGCCGGTGCCCTCGCAGCCTGCGGCTACGGCTCCGCCCTCGGCGTCATCCGCGCCGCCGTAGAGCGCGGCCACAAGATCGACGTCCTCGCCGACGAAACCCGCCCCTACCTCCAGGGCGCCCGCCTCACCGCCTGGGAGCTCATGAAGGACAACATCCCCACGACGGTCCTCTGCGACAACATGGCCGCTTCCCTCATGTCCAAAGGCCGCATCCAGGCCTGCATCGTAGGTGCCGACCGCATCGCCGCGAACGGCGACACCGCCAACAAGATCGGCACCTACGGCGTCGCCATCCTCGCCAAAGAGTTCGGCATCCCCTTCTACGTCGCCGCCCCCTGGGCCACCATCGACATCAACACCGCCACCGGCGACCTCATCCCCATAGAACAGCGCGACCGCCGCGAAGTCACCCACTCCTACGGCATCCAGGTAACCCCCGATAACGTCGGCATCGAGAACCCCGCCTTCGACGTAACCCCCGCAAAATACATCACCGCCATCATCACCGAGCGCGGCGTTCTCCGCGCGCCGTTCACCGACTCGATCCACGCCATTTCGCAGGAGAACTAACAAGCCGCGCCTGCGCAACAGATTCCTGTCGCCCTCCGTCTACTATTTGTCACAGGAGAAATTCATGCGCGCGTTCGCCCCCTTGCTCTGCACCGTACTCATTTCCGGAGCCGCCGCCGCACAAACTCCCACTCCCAAATCCACGCCAGTCCCCTCCAGCGGCGTCACCCTGACCACCGGCACGCAGCTAGTCGTCGTCGACGTCTCCGTTGAAGACCACGACGGCCACCCCGTCCACGGCCTCCAGCGCACCGACTTCCAACTCCTCGAAAACAAGAAGCCCGAAGCCATCAAGACCTTCGACGAGCACGCCGCCAACAATCCGGCCCACCCCAAAACGCCGCTCCCGGCCATGCCCAAACTCCCGCCCGGAGTCTTCACCGACTACACCCAGGTCGCGCCCGACAGCACCCTCAACGTCCTGCTCCTCGACGCGCTCAACACCCCCATGAAGGACCAGACCTACGTCCGCTACCAACTCCAGCAGTACGTCAAGAGGGCCAACCCCGGCACCCGCATCGCGATCATCGGCCTCACCTCGCGCCTCATCATCCTGCAGGGCTTTACCTCCGATCCCGAAGTCCTCAAAGCCGCCGTCGAGCACAAACTCATTCCCCGCGCCTCCGTCCTGCTCGACGATCCCACCGGCTCCAACACCGACCCCAACCTCCTCTCCGACACCATGGCCCAGGCCGGACTGTCCGCGACAGCCGTCGCCGACATGCAGCAGTTCGAAGCCGAATCGGCCAGCTTCCAGACCCAGAACCGCACCCGCTACACCCTCGACGCTTTCAACGCGCTCGCCCGCTACCTCGGCACCTTCCCTGGCCGCAAAAACCTCATCTGGTTCTCCGGCTCATTCCCCCTCAACATCTTCGCCGACCCCACAATCAACGACCCCTTCGCCGTCGTCGCCGACTCCGCAGACGACCTCCGCCAGACCACCACCCTCCTCGACCGCGCCCGTGTAGCCGTCTACCCCGTCGACGCCCGCGGCCTCCAATCCCAACCCATGTTCGACGCCTCGCGCTCCGGCAAGGAATACGCCGGCAACCCTGGCCGGATGGGCCGCGACATCTCCAACTTCTCCTCCACCAACGCATCCGAGCACGCCACCATGGACCAGATCGCCGACGACACCGGCGGCCACGCCTTCTACAACACCAACGGCCTCGCCGAAGCTGTCTCCAAAATCATCGACATCGGCTCCAACTACTACACCCTCACCTACAACCCCTCCAACCACGACTTCAAGGGCGACTTCCGCAGCATCCGCGTCAACCTCGAAGGCGCCGCCGCCGCCCGCGGCCTCAAGCTCTCCTACCGCCGCGGCTACTACGCCCAAAACCCCAACTCCCCGAAGGCCGTCTCCGCCATCCTCTCCGCCGCGCCACCGTCGACCCCCACGGTAGGCAGCCGCCCTTACGCCCAGCAGGCCATGCAGCGCGGTGCACCCACACCCAGCGAAATCCTGTTCAAAGTCCTCGTCCGGCCCGACGCCGCTACCCCCGAAGCCAAGATTGCCGAGCACAACACCCCGGACCCAGCCCACCTCATGAACGGCCCCTACCGCCGCTACGACATCAGCTTCGCCACCCTGGCCGGCGACCTCACC
>CAZZYB010000134.1:7831-9071 GCA_964658125.1 uncultured Acetobacteraceae bacterium
TTGCCCGCAGCGAGGTTCGCCAGCGGTGCGAGCGTGTAGAGTTCGTCGCCTTCGTCTACGACCCCGAAGGCCGCCTCCTCAACATCGAACACAACACCGTCACCATGAACCTCGAACCCCAGACCTACGCCAGCCTCATGAAGTCCGGCTTCCAATTCAACATGCAGATCAGCGCCCCCGCACGCGGCGAAAGCTTCCTCCGCCTCGGCGTCCGCGACACCACCTCCGGCCGCATGGGCGTAGTCGAAATCCCCACCACCTCCGTCGAACGCCTTCCACCCCTCCCCAAAGCAACGCCCACACCCGCTCCAGCATCGACCCCGAAGTAACCGTGACCTCCGCAATCCTCCATCTTCGCCAACGCTCTCTCGCCCGCGGCAACATCCTCGTCCTCGGCAGCGTCGTGCTCACCTTCTGGCTCTCCGACTTTCCCCACAACCGCGCCACCCCGTGGCTCCTGGTTCCCACAGTCGCCGTCATCCTGGGCACGGTCGAAACCGCCCGCTGCCTCCAACGTCGATGGAGCTGGCGCCACGGCGGCGTCCTCCTCTCCCTCTACATGGACCTCATGGCCGCCACTATGGTCCTTTTCTCTCTGCTCTATCCCTACCTCATCCGCGCCAGCCGATCGCAATAACCTGCCTGTCCGGTTACACCTCTTTTCCGGTATCCTCATCAGCGACGCACCCTAGCCGCATCGCCTGGAGTCCCATGTCCGCGAAGACCGAAGCATTTTCCTCCGAATTCACCAGCAACATTCCCGAAGCCTCCAACATGCGGTGGTTCGTCTGCTTCCTGCTCTTCCTCGCGACCACCATCAATTACATGGACCGCTCGGTCTTCTCGTTCATCGAGCCGCAGCTCCACGCCGTCCCCTTCATGGGCTGGGATCAAGCCGCCGACAAGTTCCACCAACCCGTCTTCGACAACAACTTCGGCAACGTCCTCATCTGGTTTCAGCTCGCCTACGGCCTCGGCTTCCTCTTCGTCGGCCGCCTCATCGACAAGATCGGCACCAAGACCGGCTACGCCCTCGCCATCGGCATCTGGGCTCTCTCCTCGATGAGCCACTCGCTGGTCACCTCGGTCGTCGGCTTCTGCATCGCCCGCGTCTTCCTCGGCCTCGGCGAGTGCGGCAACTTCCCCGCCGCCATCAAGGCCGTCTCCGAATGGTTCCCCACCAAGGAGCGCGCCAAGGCCGTCGGCATCTTCAACTCCGGCTCCAACGTCAGCTTCTTCC
>CAZZYB010000135.1:0-9055 GCA_964658125.1 uncultured Acetobacteraceae bacterium
AGGGCGGAACGAATAGCGTGTAATTGCCTCGGGTGATCGCGGGGAAATTGAAAGCGCCCGTGGCATTCGTGTGGTTCTCGGCCAGGACTGTTCCATCCTGCGATTGGAGCCGAATGGCCGCTCCTGCGACGGGAGCCCCTGTCGGGTCGAGAACGACGCCGCGGATTGTAAAAGGGGATTGCGCCGAGGCGCCGCCTGCCGTCAAGAGCACAAGCAGAAACAGAATGCGAGTTGGGAGCCCAATCATTGTGATGATGCTACCGAAGCGAGAGTTAAATTCTTCTGAGGCTCGGTACGTTCATTTCCGATTCAGAGTACGTATGTCATTCTCTCTACGAAGTATCTGAGGTGGAAGGAATACATGTTTTCAGGCGTCTATGCAGCCGCGTTGCTTATGGTCGGCTCTTCACTGATGCGCAGGACCAGAAGGAGTGCGTAGAATTCAGGCGCTGTTGCTGGTGGGAATAACGACCGTAAAAGTCGCCCCATGATCGGGGCGACTTTCCACGGTAATGGCGCCGTTGTGGGCTGAGACGATTGCCTGAGCGATCGATAAACCCAGCCCGGTGCCGCCTGTGGCGCGGTTCCGAGAATCGTCGATGCGGTAGAAACGGTCGAAGATATGCGGAAGGTGCTCCGGCCTGATGCCAGGACCGGTATCGGAGACCTGAAACCTGCACTCGGCGGGTGTGCAGGTGACCAGCAGTCGAACTTCGCCGCCCGGCGGTGTAAAGCGGACTGCGTTGTCCAGCAGGATGACCAGCATGCGGCTCAGGTCGGAGTCAGCGCCGTAGAGCGGAAACATCGCCTTGGGATGCTCGACGGCAAACCGGAGGCCTTTGGATGCTGCGAGATTGCTGCCGACTTGTTCAGCTCGTATTGCGATGTCCGATGGGTCGATGATTTCTCTGGAGAGCGCTGGTACTGAGTCGTGCCGGGCGAGGTCGAGCAGATCATGGATCAACGCTCTCATGCGATCGGCTTCCGCGATGATGTCCAGCGTACGGGCCTCCGCTAATCCCGGAAGCGGCGTTTCAGAGCGCATCATTTCGGCGTTGCCGCGGATTAGGGCAAGTGGTGTGCGTAGCTCGTGCGAAGCATCGGCAGTGAAGCGGCCGATCCGTTCGAAGGCGGATTGCAGGCGATCCAACATGCGGTTCAGCATCGCGGAAAGGAGATCCAGTTCGTCACCGGCGAGCGTCACGGGCAGCCGCACTGCAAGCTTGTTTGCGTCGATCTCACCCACCGTACGTGTGATTCTCTGAATGGGCTGAAGCACTCTTCCACTCATCCAGAAGCCCGCCATGAAGGCCAGCATGGTCGATAGCGGGATTGCGAGCATCAGCAGCGACGCGAGGCTTTCAGTGGCCTCCTTGTACTCCGAACGATCGATCGCCATTTCAAGAATGTATTTTTGCTGGGTGAGATGGATCTCGGTGCGAACGGTTCGGAAGGTCCGCTTGCCGACAACCAGAGTTGAAAATCCAGCTCTGGGATTTTTCTCGAGTTGAAGCATCTCGATGCCTGGTGAACGATAAAGCCATTGGCCCTCTTGAGTTCGCATTTGCACGAGTTCGTTCTTTGTATCAAGTTCGGCGTGTTCTCGCAGTTCATCGGGCAGTTGGTTGAGTTCGCCAGCCTTTTCCTCCTTTTGAACGAACTGAATGACGGCCCGCGCTCCACTTTTCAGTTCAGAGTCGGCGGCGTCGTTTAATTGGATCGACAACGCCACATACAACGTCACACCCAGACCGACAAGCAGAAGCAGGGAGATCAGGGAGTACGCAAGCGTGAGTCGTGTGCGAATGCGAAGCTTGAGCGTCACGAAGGCTCCGAGACGAGCTTGTACCCCACGCCGCGCACAGCCTGAATGTATTTAACCTTTCGATCAAGGCTCATCTTGTCTCTTAATTGCTTGATGAAGACGTCGAGCGTATTGCTCTCCACCTCGCAATCGTAGCCCCACACAGCCGTGATCAATGCGTTGCGCCGATGCACTCGATCGGGGTAACGCATGAAGTGTTCGAGTATGCGCATTTCTGTGCGGGTGAGCGGGATAATGCGGCCGTGGTGCCGGAGGACGTGTACGTCGAGATCAAGTTCGAAATCCGCGTAGTGGAGAATGTTGGCCGGACTGGTCAGAGGGCGACGGTGAAGCGCGCGGAGTCGGGCATAGAGCTCGGCAAGGGCAAAAGGTTTAGCGAGATAGTCGTCAACGCCGGCGTCGAGGCCGCTAACGACGTCCTCCACTGCGTCACGCGCGGTGAGCATGAGAATAGGCGTATTACAGTTCTTTTTGCGAAGGCGACGCGCCACTTCGACGCCATCGAGTAACGGCAGCATGCGATCGAGGATGATTGCCTCAAACTCGTACTCTGAGGCCAACGCAAGGCCTTCCGTGCCGTTGCCGGTCAGGGTAACGAAGTGCCCTTCACGCATCAGACCGTCGCGCAAAAGTGCGGACATCTTGACTTCATCTTCGACAACTAACACTCGCATCGAACAATCCCAGAGTTGCGGTGTAACAGAAGAAATTCACATAAGACGCAGCTCTTGTGCAGGCGTGAAATGCTATACGTCATGACTTTGGGAACTCAGCAGTTGGCCTATAGATTACACCTGTCGCCTTGTTCATCCGCATTGTTCGCGCACCGTTCGTACTTAGCGTTTGTGCTACATCAAAGGTGCTGGGTGAAGTCTCCTTCGCAATGGCCAGTGTTCATGCGCATCACTCGCTTGAACCGGTACCTTCCGGGATGTTCAGATTCAAGATACTGCTGACCCGCGCCTCGACCAGGGTCAGAAGCTGAAGCGGGTAGAGAACTGAAAGTTACGCGAACCGTATTGGGGGAACGTGGCGAGCGGAGTCCCGAACGAAGGGTTCACAGCCGCATCCCAAACGTTCGTTGCATTCCCACTTGGATCGTTCCGCTGCGTCGTCGTGTACTGCACCTGGTTTACCGTCTCAAGGTAGTTAGCATGGTTGAAGAGGTCGAATGCCTCTGCACGGAGCCGCAGAATGTAACGCTCGCCGAGGTGGATATCGCGCGTGAGACTGAGATCAAAGTCGCTGGTTCCCGGACCCGTGAACGAGTTGTAGCCCTGTCCCGGCACAAGCGAAAAGTTGACCTGCGCAGTATCGAGCACACCGGTGTACGGGCGCCCTGTGGCTTCGGTGAGCACGCCCGAGATATTGAAGTTGCGCATGAAGCCGTGGGTCGGAGTCCATCCGCCGCTGGCTGCCAGACGTTGACGCTGGTCAAGGGCGGACCGGCCACGCTGCGCGCCGATGTCGAACTGGTTGTAGTAGCCCGTGCCGCGATCCGTGGTCTTCGACAGAGTGTAAGAAACCTGCGCGAAGAATTGCGAGGAGTTATGCCGGAAGGAAACCAGCAGCGCGTTGTACTTGGAATTGCCGGTGTTATCCACGACATTTATCGTGCCAAAGTTCGGGTTGAGCGCGCCGTCGATGGCTTCGTAATCGGGAACGACGTAGCTCTTGCCATTCGGCAGGAAGAGCGTGTCGTTGTTGAAATTGCCACCGTTCTGCACCTGCTGAGACGGGGGGAAAAGATTGAGATCGCGACCGAAGTTACCGTTTGCCTGCCGCGTCACACCGTTGGAATTGCCAAGGAGCGCGAGGCCGTGACTGTATGCGTAAGAGACACTCAGCGCCGAGTGTGCACCGAACTGCTGATCGATACCGAGGCTTCCCTGCTCCACGTAAGGGCTGCGGAAGTTCGGCGCAAATACCACCGCGGAAGGAGTTCCTCCTGCGCCGGCAGGGAACGAGGAGAACGTCTGCGGAAACGTAAGGATTGGATTGCTATTGCCGAAGGCCGGCCCTGTGGTTGCGAGAAAAGGCCGCGAGATTCCGTTCGAGCTCGTGACCTGTGAAACATCCAGCAAATCCTCCTGCTCATAGAACAGCCCGAAAGATCCGCGGATAAGCGTCGGGTGATTTTTGAACGGCGAAAAGGTGAATCCAACACGTGGAGCTACGTTGTTCTTGCTGTAGTGAATGTGGCACGTGAGTTGGAGATCGGGGTTGCAAGTGGGTGGCTGGGGAAGAACCTGCAGATCGTAACGTGCGCCGTAGTTGACGTTGAAGCGCGGTGTAACGCGGAATTCGTCCTGTGCGTACGCGGAGTAGGTTGGCGAATGGATAGGCACCGTGGATTGACCAAAGCTCTGGAGGTACAGCTGGAAGTTTCCGGTCGCGACATCGGGAAGGCTCCCGAAGAAATACGCTCCATGAGGACCGTACACGAAGTAGTCGCTGTCGTGGTTATCGTTGATGTCGACGCCCGTCTTGAACGTGTGGCTCCCGATGACCTTGGTGAAGTTGTCGGTGTATTCGAAGCGGTGGTCGAACGTCGAAAGTTGAAAGCGGTTCCCGCCAAACACGAACCCGCTGTCGGGATTCTGGATGATGATGGCCGGGCCGGTGGGAGCAGTATCCGGCAGATCGAAGTGGTTGTCCGAACCGAAATGGAAGCGCAGATCGTTCAAAGTCTTGGAAGTGAACACCGTGCGCAGGGACACCTGGAAGAAGTGGCTCGTCGATCCATCCGTGAGCGCAAGACCGTCTCCAGTGGATGTCGGGCTGCTGAAGTAGCCGTGCGGGCTGCGATAACGCTGATAGTTGTAAGTGGACTCCAGCGTGTTCTTACTATCGAGGATGACGTTGATCTTGGCGAACGCGGCGTTCTGATTGAAGCTCCGCGCGAAGCTGCCTGACGCCGCATTCACCTGTGCTGCGAGCGCGGGATTCGCCGCCAGAAAACCCGGGGCAGACCGTCCACAGCGGGGGAGTTGTTTACCGTAAGCGGCTCGTTCCGAATCTGCCCTTCATAGTTCACCAGGTAGAAGACGCGGTCGCGCTTGATGGGCCCGCTCAAGGTCATCCCGAATTGCTGCCGCCGATTCGCCGGCTTCGCGATGCCGATCTGCTTGTTGATGGGATCGTTTGCATTGAGAGCGGCGTCCAGGAGGTAGTAGTAGGCGTCTCCGTGTAGATGGTTGGTGCCGCTGCGCGTGATCGTATTCACGAGTCCGCCACCTGCTTGCCCGAACTCCGCCTCAAAGCCAGAGTTTGTCACCTGGAACTCCTGGATGATGTCTTCGCTGAACTGAAATGGGACGCTGGTCCGGCCGATCTGCTGAGAGAAGAAGGCGTTGTTGTTGTTCCCGCCATCGACGGTGTAGTTGTTGAAGTTGCCGGAGACGCCGTTGAAGCTGACCATGCCCTGGCCATCGGTTGTGGCGCCGGGTGTCAGAAGAGTGAAGTCCGTGAAATTGCGGCCGTTCAACGGAAGCGAGTCGATGGTCTGACGGCCGATTACAGTCGACAAAGAAGACTGCTCCGTATCCACCATCGCTTCCGCCGTGACCGCGATCTGTGTTTCGGCCGCGCCAATCTCCAAGTGGGGCTCAAGCGTAGTGGTTGTGCCGATCCGGACGACAACGTCGTTCAGCAGCCTTGTGCCGAAGCCGGTAAGTGCGAAGCTGACACGATAATGCCCTGGCTCCAACGCCAAAAACTCGAAATGACCCTTGCTATCCGCGCTTTGGTTGGAAGCTACCCCAGTGCCGCTGTTCGTCACTGTAATCGTCGCCCCGGGCAGCAGTGCTCCACTGGCATCCAGAACCCGCCCCTCCACCCGGCCGCTGGTTGCGGACGCCTGGCTGTAAGCCGCAGGCACATGGCTTACAAGCGCCGCAAGGGAGATAAAGATACAGGTGAGGCGAGAAATGCAGGTCTGAAAACGGCGCATTGAAAACTCCATTTCGGGGTTGGGGACGCGCGGCGCCCGCTTCTTTACGAACATCGCTAGGCTAGCACGACGACAGCAAATCGCGCTGAAGGACCGGGGGCGCAGACCCGGCCGAAATGCCCGGCAAGTCATAACCTGAATACCCTTGCCGACGTGCACTCCGGCAGAAGATTGGAGACCAACAATACGTCCATCCGGCAGAGCGAGTGTCTGATCGCTGCGAGTATCCGATGTGTCAAGAAGGTGTTAGATTTCGCGGACAGGTATACCCATAGTCTAGAAAGTCCGTTCTTCGAACGGTAACCTGTTGTTGAACACCCACACTGTTGTTTGTTGGAGTCCGCAAACCGCCTTGCGTTCACGATTACGCCGCTACAGAAGACAAATTACGTCCGATGCGAACTGGAACCGCTGCTCAACGAGTGCATTGGCCTGAAGTCAACAGTTAAGCCCAGGATCACTTATCCGCAAAGGGAATATTGGGCTGAGCGGCGAGAAGCTTGTTGTAACAAGCTCTCACCGCCAGCCCTGTCTCGCGCGGAACGATGGTCAGAACGTCGACTTTCTACTTACCCTGCACCAGCCCTGCAATAACTGCGGCAACTTTGTCGAGGATCTGGTTCCAGCCCTCCAATTGACCGCTATCCTTTGCGCTTTCCACGGGTTCATTTCCGATAAAGGTGAGTTTCGTCCGGCCGTTTCCGAGATCCTCAAAAAGGGTGACGTCGTACGCGCCGTCTATCGCCTCATGTTCTATTCCTAACTGCGCAGGATCGACTTTGTTTCCCTCCGAGTCCGAGAAGTACATCAAGGAAACGATCTTCTCGTGCAGGACAATCTCAAAGTATTCAACGGCGTTCCAGAACTCCTGTCCATCCGGCGCCTTCATGCAGTAGAGAGATCTTCCGCCAACGCGAAAATCCATCTGGCAGACGGGCGCGGTAAAGCCCTTCGGTCCCCACCATTGCATGACGTACTTGGGGTCTGTCCACGCCTTCCAAACCAACTCGCGTGGGGCATCGAAAACTCTGGTGATCATCATTCGCTGTGTCTCGTCAACCGTGTTTTTTGACATCTCCGGCCTCCTCTTTCTTCATTTGATTTACAACTGCATCCAGCTTGTCGAAGCTCTCTTCCCAGAATCGGCGGTAGCTAATCGCCCAGTCGCTGACGGTCTTAATCGCCTCGGGTCTAAGCCTGCAAACACTCTCTCGTCCACGTTTGGTCTTGATTACGATCCGCGCCCGCACCAGGTAAGCAATGTGTTTTGAAATCATCTGCTGCGAGAGTGCAAACGGTTCCGTCAATCGATGCACAGAGGCTGGCCCATGGGAGAGCCGTTCGATCATTGCCCGTCGGGTTGGGTCAGACAAAGCCACGAATGTTGTACCAAGCTTATCCACAACCCTATGGTTGTGGATTTTTTAATTGTTGTCAAGTGTGAATTTGCGGTTCTTAATTTTGATTTGTGGCTAATGGGACGTTCCGATGCTCGTCATGCCCTGTACGGGCCGTCTACATAAAAGGCCTGCCGGCGCGTCCCGGCGTCCTGCCAGTCGTTTTCCCACTCTTCCAGTCTGTAGGCTACAAGCCTCTGGTGCAGGCTTCATTAGCGGCGTGGAACTCTTTGTCGATGGTGGTGCAGCACAGGTGTAAGAGGCGTGGCCCTACCCGCTACGACTGCGAAGGGCCATTGTTAGCTTTTGTCACAAAGCGCTTGATGCGCTGCCAGCGCGATCCATCCGTGCTTTGCGGGTAAGCAACCCTGGCCGGAATTGTAAGCTCGATCCCTGTACCGCCACCGGGGTTGCTCTGAATATTCAGCTTGCCGCCAATCTTTTGGGCTCGCTCACGCATTCCGGATAGACCCCAATGTCCTTGGCGTCCCTTATGCAGAATCGCCGCATCGATGCCAGTTCCGTCATCCCGGACGCTCAGGGAAACTCCAACGCTGGTGTAGGTCAGCTCGACCTCGATCTTCTTCGCCTGCGCGTGCTGGAAGGCGTTAGCGAACGCTTCCCGTGCAATCCGGCACACCTCATTGAAGACAACGGGACCCATTGACTGCGGCGTACCGATCGCCGCACGTTCCTAGATGTATGCTGCCGCGGACTTCAGCCGAACTATCGAACTACCACCGCCCAACTTCTCCACCTTGACCTGGACCGGGATGCTTTCGATCATCGCAGCCACGTGCGTTATGACGCCCACTTTCCTCCCTCGGCCGTGAAGGGTCTCAAGAGCAGTGATCGCGATGTCAAGCGTGTCTGCATCGAGTGCTCCAAATCCTTCGTCGATGAAGAGCCTGTCAACTGAGAAGTCGTGGCCTTCCAGGCCGGATAGGGACAGGGCAAGGGATAGGGACACGATAAAGCGCTCTCCACCGGAGAGGCTGCGGATCGCACGGTGCTCTTCCCCCATGTCATTGTCGATGACATGTAGCGAGAGATCAGCATCAGGACTGCGTGCGAGTTGATAGCGTTTGCTAAAGCTGTCCAAGTGCTCGTTGGCGAGTTGGACCAGTTGCTCCAGCGTGAGGCTCTGCGCGAAAGTGCGGAAGCGGTCACCGTTGGCAGAGCCGATGGCGTCCTCGACCTTTTGCCAAGTGGTGAGTTCCGTCGCCCTCTCGTCCGCCTCACGCCGGAGTTCCTCGGCAGTGAGGCGGAGCGCGTCATCGTGTCTGATGCGACCGGTCAGGTCACCGACGTTCTGTAGCGAGAGACTGACAGCTGTAGTAAGCGTTTCCAGGTCTGCAGCGAGCTGCACTCGATCCGCTGCGTCGCCTGCGGTGATGGGCAGGCTTTGGAGGTCACCTTGGCGGTCCGCGACAGCGCGCTCAGCATAACGGATTTGCCGGTCCTGCTCTTCAAGACGCGCTTTCAGAGCGCTGGTTTCCCCAAGCGACTTCGCAAGTAATTCATCAGCTGTTATTAACTCGATCGCCCGCGAGGAGCACGCCTCGCCATAGGCGTTACGCGCGTTGCTGATCTCAATTAGCAAGTTCGCGAGGGCGTTAGCCGCCCCGCGCTGCTGCTCAGTCACGGTTGCCAGATTCGCGGCGCACTCGCTCTCTTCAACTTGTGCATCGTGCAGGCGTGTCTGGGCGCTCAGGCGCTCAACGTTGTAACGCGTGCGATGCTGGGCAGTATCTTCACCCCCGAGCAGAACCGCCCGTGCTTCGGTAAGCTCGCGAAAGACTAGCTCTCGGCGTTTGAGGTTGTCATCTGCTTCATGAGCGCGTTCTGCCACCATTCTCCGCGAGGTTTCTTGCTCCTTAT
>CAZZYB010000136.1:0-9041 GCA_964658125.1 uncultured Acetobacteraceae bacterium
ACGTTCGCTGGACCAAGTACGACGGCGTAGGCCGCACCACCCGCAACGGCCTCAACTTCACCGAGCGCGGCTTCGGCGTCCGCGCCGCGCTCGGCTGCTCCGACCGCGGCCACACCGCCGTCAGCCAGCTCAAGCCCGGAGACATCGACTGGGACCACATCTTCGGCAGGGAAGGCGCACGCTGGTTCCACACCGGCGGCATCTTCTGCGCGCTCTCAGAAACCACGCCCGAGGTCTGCAAAGAGGCCATGGTCTCCGCCCGCAAGCACGGCACCATCATCAGCTACGACCTCAACTACCGCGACTCGCTCTGGAAGTCCATCGGCGGTAAGGCAAAGGCCACCGAGGTCAACCGCGACCTCGCCTCCTACGTCGATGTCATGATCGGTAACGAGGAAGACTTCACGGCCGCGCTGGGCTTCGAAATCGAAGGCCAGGGCGAAGACCTGGGCGAGCTCGACAGCGGCAGCTTCCGCCGCATGATCGAAAAAGCCTCCGCGACCTATCCCAACTTCAAAGCCACCGGCACCACCCTCCGCCACGCCAAAACGGCCACCAACAACGACTGGGGCGCCATCTGCTACTACGAAGGCGAGTTCCACGAAGCCCGCCCCATGCCCGCCCTCGAAATCTTCGACCGTGTAGGCGGCGGCGACTCCTTCGCCTCCGGCCTCATCTACGGCTTCCTCAACGAAAAAGGCGCCGACTGGGCCGTCAACTGCGGCTGCGCCCACGGAGCCCTCGCCATGACCACACCAGGCGACACCACCATGGCCACCTTCGACGAAGTCCAGCGCGTGATGAAAGGCTCAGGAGCCCGCGTCCAGCGCTAACCCCCTCGCCTTACTCTGCGTTTTCCTCAGCGTACTCCGCGAACTCCGCGTTTGCATTTGCACTCGCCCGAACCCTCATCATCCACCCCCCGGAGCCACAATGCGTAAAGAACAAGTCCTAGCCCAACTCAGAGAAATCGGCCTGGTCCCCGTCCTCCGAGCCTCATCGGTCGAAAAAGCCCTCGCCCTAGCCTCCGCCATAGCCGACGGCGGCGTCACCGTCCTCGAAGTCACCATGACCGTCCCCGGCGCCATCGAAGTCATGAAGCGCCTAGCCAAAGACCGCCCCGACATCCTCATCGGCGCGGGCACGGTCCTCGACCCCGAGACCGCCCGCATGTGCATCCTCGAAGGCGCAAGATTCGTAGTCAGCCCCGCCCTCAACATCGCCACCATCGAGATGTGCCACCGCTACTCCATCGCCGTCCTGCCCGGTGCCCTCACCCCCACCGAAATCGTCACCGCCTGGCAAGCCGGTGCGGACGTCGTAAAGGTCTTTCCCGCCAGCGCATTGGGTGGAGCAAAATATCTGACCGCGCTCAAGGGACCCCTCCCCCAGATCGAGTTGATTCCAACCGGCGGCTGCTCGCTCGCAAACGCGCGTGAATTCCTCGCGGCGGGCGCATTTGCCGTCGGCGTGGGCTCGGACCTCGTCGACGCCAAAGCCATGGCCGAAGGCAAACCCGAGAAGGTCACCAACACCGCCAGGGCCTACATGGAGATCGTCCGAGAGTTCCGCGCCTCCACCGCCGCTTGACACGGCAGTTACAATAAAGACAGCAGAAGCCTCAGCCCGACTCCGGTCGGGCTGATGTGTTTAACCTCGCAAGAAAAGTAGTGACTGCTGCGAAGTCACCGCTTAAGTACGTTCAGAATCATCACTTACGTACTTTATGGGGGAGGGCATGAGGCTCCGTGGGGCGGCCGCGCACGAAAAAGAGAGTGACCACTACAAAAGTCACCGCTTAAGTGTAATGATGCGAAGACTTTGCATCATTTTTGGGGAGGGTGCCAGACGTCGTGCGGTGGTCGCACAGAAATGACAACTGCTGCAAAAGGTCACCGCCTAAGTGCAATACGGTCAAGACTTTGCATTATTTAGGGAGAGGGGTATCAAGCATTGTGTGGCGGCCGCGTCACCCAGAGCAGCGGCTGACGAATCGGAAAACTAGCCCGCAAAGGATCATCAACCGCCGGAGCCTTCAGAATCCGCCAGAGATCAACGTACTCCGGCCGCGCATAAGCCCGCCCAGCCAGCAGCAGTCCAGTCCGCCGCCGCGGCACATCCCGAAACCCCGCAGCGTCGGCAGGATACGGCCACCGGCCAGGGTCACTGAGCAGCGGATAAAGGAACGCAGCCACAGCCCGCATCCCCGGCCCATCCTCAAGTTCAGTCGGCCAAAGGCTAGCAAAAGGAGTAGAAAGCAGCTCGCAAGCACCAGCTAGTAGGTCAAAGTTGAACAGCGTATTCCGATAAGGAAACTCGCTGATCACCTCGTGATGGAACACGCCGCTCGCCTGTATCTGGTTCCGCAGCGTAGGCGACTTGAACCGATGCCGGCACTCACTGAGCCTCACGTCATCGCCCAGCAACCGCCCGCACGCCGCCGCAATCAGCAGCCAAGCCGAAGCCGTATGGTCCTTCGTATCGCGAGCAATCACCGGCACACGCGAGGTATTCAACCACTCAAAAAAATCTTTAAACCACGATCGAATCTCCGCAATATCCGGCAACACATCGACAAGGAACTGAACCGATCGCGCAACCTCGGCAAGCGGAACACCATCGACCATCCCCGCCGCCAGCGCATTCACTGTCCTGAACGGCGCGTACGCGTGGTCCAGGTTCGGGTTCATCCGCGAATCCGGATCGACAAACCAAGCAGTCAGATGTTTCCCCGCAGCCGCCGCATAACGGTCCTCATGCGTAATCACAAAGGCCGCCGTCAGCGTCGAAAGGGTCGTTGAAAAATCAATCAACGCCTCCGCATGAGCACGAAAAGCCTTAGGCGCATCGGCTTCAGAGTAGAAGTCATGCGGATCGGCACCGGGCGAATGAATCACCGCCACAGTACGATCCGATCGCTTCAAAGCGACCGCCGCCTCAGCAAGCACGCGCTCCCGTTCAACCGCAGCAACGTCGATCCGCGACGACCCCTGCGCCCGCACCAGGCGAGGCAGTGCAAGAATCCCAGCGGCAGAGCAAAACGCACGGCGTGTAGTCGACATAGTCCTTGCCGGTGAGCGTAGCACGCCGCTCACATCGCCTGCGCGAGCGTGGTGTTCGGATAGTAATGATTCAGCACCTCGGCAAAGCCAGCGCCACGCGCCGCCATTTCCGCCGCCCCAAGCTGGCACAGCCCAATCCCGTGGCCAACCCCGCGCCCTTCGATCCGCAGAGCAGTCGACGTGGCGATGTGTCCCGGCAGAGCACTCCATCCATGAATCCGGTTATAGTCCAGCCGCGCCCGCTCATTGTTAGCGCTCTCCATAGCCTCCCGCTCCCACAGTTCCGGATGCGCCCGGCAGAACGCGCACTCAACCGCATAATACGCATAACCACGCACCGGTAACCCAAGCTCTGCCAGCGTCCGAGTCCGTCCTCCGCAACTGCGCGAGTACATCGCAGCAAGTGTATGCGCCGCCTCATCACTCTGATACCGCAACACAAGCCCGCTTGTCCGGCTCGCCGCCCCATGGAACGCGCTCTCCGCAGGCGGCGCCTCCCGCAGAAACTGGCAGTGCGTAGTGTCACAAAAATCCGCACCAACATGCGCCGCACTCGCCGCAACCAGGAACGACCGCGCTGCAACGGCCTGCGCAGCAAGGCAGTCAGGTTTCGCGTGAGGAGGGCTTTCGGCCGCAACGATGGACGCAACCGCAACCTCCCGTTGCATCCCAACAACGCAACGAAGTTGCGTCCCAACGCTCTCAATAAGAAGCGTGCCGAAGTAGTCGCGGCGAAGTTTATGTGGAACCTCAACCGCAAAGCGCGACAGAGCCGCCACTTGGACTATCCCCGCATTGACCTCAAGGCTGCTCCCTACGGCCAAAATCCGCGGAGAACCATCGACCAGCAAATCCAACGGCTCAACAGTCGCATGAACAATTAACCGCTGCGGCTTGAACAGGCTCAGCACGCCGAAAGTAGGCAACCGCGTCGCAGGTTCGCATAGCACTCGCCGATTGAGAGCAGCGGCCGCCAACGCACCCACAAACGCCCGCCGACTCGACCCCACTACTTCGTCGACCATGTATAAACCACAGTTTGCCGAGTGAGTGGACCATCGCGGCGCTCCACAATCCGCTCCGTCGCAAGCGCACGGAAACTATCACTCAGGCTGCCCACCGAACCCGCAAAGAAGTCCGGAGCCTCTCCCGCAACGTCGCTCCCCGGAACAGCATCGTCATCGCTTGGCCCCGCGCGCTTAGGTGAAGCAGCGTGCGCCAGCGAAGCACTGAGCCGCCTGAAACCAGGCCGCTCCTGCGTGTGACGAAAGGCCCCAATGTAACTCGCCGGTTGCGCCGCCGCCGCCGCAACCCCACGCCGGGCAAGCATCTCCGTCATCAGCGCACCGTCATTGGCAAGGATCGCCGTATTCCCATCCACGAACAACGCGAAAGGATGTGTAGCACCGAGGCTGAAGTACGAACCCGCGGGCGTAGAAACCGGAATCCAAGCCAGCCCCATCGAGCCCACAGTGAGGTGCGAACGGATGCTCTCGAGCAGAGCAGTCTGCAACTGCTGCAAGTTCCAGGCGTTGGTAGACTGGAGCACGACCGCCGAATGGATCGGAACAAAGAGCCCGCCAACTGAAGGCGGATCACTACGGTCGAGAGTGAGCATGGCGCTAAGACCTGCGGATTGCAGCGTCGCCAGCAAAGGCGCATTCGCCGCGGTCGGCGGCTCAGCCGCAAGACTCGCAGCGTCGATGCGAGTCTCAAGGTCACTGCTGCTTCCCGCCTGCGCGACGGTCAGGTTAGCAGCAGGAGCAGAAGTGCCAATGGGCGCCGTCCCAATGGTCCGTCTGAGCAGCTTCTCATCGAGCGCCGCAAGAGCCTCCGCCGCCTGTGGTGCAGCCGTAGCACGGTAAACGCTCGCCCGTTCCGGGACCAGCGATTCGATGCCCGCAAGATCGGGTTGCGGCGCAGCATCAGTCGGAGTGTTAGGCAGCAGGACCCGTTCTTCCCGAAAACTGTGCACATCACGAAACAGGTCCACAACAGCCGCACGATAACGCCGAGTGTCACTAACATTCTGCTGGATCCAATACGTACGGAAAGAAGGATTGGCGGAGATGGTCTGCAGGTCGAGCAGCATATGCAGGTCGCCGTGTTGCGGAGCCGCCTCTTCCGCTGCCGCGTACCAGCCCTCAGTAGCTTCGGACGACCCAGCCTGCGCATTCGCCTGCTTTTCCATCAGCAGCAGGGCATTCGCCATAAGGTCTTCGCGTGTAGCCAGAAGCAGCCAGTCACCGCGCGTAGCAAAGGCAATTGTCCGCGGCTTGTTCGGTCCCGCGTTCGCATCAGAATCAGCGTCCGCCTCAGCGGGAGCCGTGCTCGTCTTGACATAGAAGCTCACTCCGCCCGACTCGCGCCGCGAGAAATGGCCGCGCTGCTGCAGTAGTCCGATATTGGCAGCCTTACCGGCCGGAAGATGCGTGATGTACAGGAACTCCAGCTTCGAAATGTCGTACCACGCAAACATGCTCTCCTTCCCCGCCACCTGTTGCAGGAAGGCAGCGTCAAAACCGCGCTTTCCTCCCGCAACGCCTTCGAACTCTCCCTGCGCGTCGCTGAGACGATTGAATAGCCGCGAGTTCGCAAACGCGCTGTACTGGGCGCTTTTGAGCCACCCGGCCTGCTCCGGGGAGGCATTCCATGTGTGCAGCAAGCCCGCGAAGTCTGGTGACTCGATGGTCAGCAGCGCACCAGGCGGAAGGTCCGCGGCGAGCACTGCTTTGCGTACGGGAATCGCCGCCCAAACCGCAACCGCTACGGCGGCAGAAGTCATTGCGGCAATGAAAACAGACTTAGCGGTGAGGCGCATAGTTACTCCTCCTCCGTTGCAGGGGTGGGAACTTCAGTCGGCGGCACAGTGAGACGCGATCGCACGATCACAGCCTGGTCGAGAGTCTTGTGGATGACCGGACGCCGCGCCGCATTTGCTGCGTCCAGTCGCTCCGCCGCTTGAATGGCCGCAATCTTAGCGCGGATCGGAACCCTCTCGGCGTCCGTCGGGGCGAGCTTGCGCGCCAAGCGTAGGTAGTCGAGCGCGCGGGCCACATCGTCGGTCCGTCGCAAGACGTCGGCGATCTCGAGTGCCAGCGCCACTCGCTGTGCGGCTGTCAGAGTGTTCGCAGAGGCAGGCAGGCTGATGCTATTTAGGTCATTGCGTGCATCGCTGCCGTATCCGTCACCGGAAGCTTCGTCGACCGCGCCGTCGCGCTCGGGCGGTGCGTAAGCCGGAGCGTTCAGCAGGGCATCAAGCGCTGATCGCGTGGCAACGGTGTCTCCGCCGCGTAGCTCCGCGTGGAAAAGATCGAGCAGCATTTGCCCGGTGGACGGGCCGTTCGGCTGTATCGCAATAGCTTCTCGCAAGAGTGTTGATTGCGCCTTTGAGTCCTTCGTTTGAGACACCGCAGCAATCCGAGCCGCAACAAAGAACGGACGCTGGCTTGCCGGCGGAGCAACCGAAGCCGAGGCGAGAAGATTTAACTCAGCGCTCCCAAGATCAGCGGCTATGGCGGAGCCAGAGAGATCATGCGCAGCCCGAGTCCGCACAGCATACGGTGCGAGCGGATTGCGCGCGATGGAAGTCAACGCGGCGAGCGCCTCAGGCTCGGACTGCTTTGCATGTTTCCGCGCTTCGGCCAGCCGCACAGCCAGGCTGTAATCCCACGGCGTACCATGCGCCAGCGTGGTGAGAAACGGTATAGCTTCCGCAAAATGCGAAGTCTTTTCCAGAAGCGTAGCGGCGGAGTCAAGGTTGGCATAGACGTCGCCCGTGGTCTGCGTCAGGGAATTGAGTAAAGCGAGAGCCCCCGGCAAATCACCTGTGTGGATGCGGGCTTCGGCCAACGCGAGATAGTCCGTTGAAGCTAGGGTATGTGCCGCCAACGACCGATCGAAGTCAAACTCCAGCAGCGTGCGCGCGCCTTGTTGCTGGTTGTCCGCCGCAAGCAGCGCCGCGGCAGCGTGCAGCACGCTGGCGTCGGGTGCAGTTTCGGGATGCGACCGGTAGTCCGCCAGCAACGCCTCCAGTTGGCCAGACCGCGCCGCCAGGACCGCCTCCGTTTGTTCCAGCTCTGGACTCTTACGCTGCACGGCGTCGATGGACCGAAGCAGCGCGAGCGCACGCGCATCTTCATGCTGCGCCGCGTAGAGCTTGATGAGATTTGTGCGGATTGCAAGCAGCCGCGTCCTGGAGTAGTCGCCGCCGGCTGCATCGGCCGGCACCGCAGCTTCAGCGAGCTGAATCTCGTGCAGCAAAACAGCTCCACGTGCGGTCGGCGGAAGCCAATCAGAGCCCTCGGCCTGGCTCAGGACAGTGAGAGGATCGACGGCGGCAGATGCAAGGGACAGGATCCAGTCAGTTCCTTCGACGGGCGTGGGCGCCGCACCGAACGCGGCTGCAAGGAGTTCGTTAGACCGGTAGTTGCCGTTGCGCGCCATGTAGATGCGGAGAACATCGTCCATTTGCGGCCGCGTTTGAGCGTAAAGATTGCGTTCATGCAGGCGATGGGCGATGCGGATGAATGCGATCCAGAAACTCTCGGGAGCGGCCGACCGGTCTTCAATGACGCGGAGCGAGCCGAGCGCAGCGCGCCACGCGGCGAGCGCCTCATCCTTGCGACCTGCGTTCCAAAGGATCAGGGCGCGGGCGTCCTGCGCGTCGGCCGCGTTGGGATCGATCTCAAGGACATGGTCGAGCTCGCCCAGCGCAGCAGGCGTGTTCCCGCCCTCGGCATACGTCTGCGCAAGGGCTGCGTAACTCGTCGCGCTAGCCGAGTGTTCAAGGTCCGCGGCCAGAATATCTTCGGCGCCATCCCGTGTGGAAGGCGCGAGCAGGCGCAGCTCACCGTCGCGAGCAGCGTAGTAAAACCAGAGCTCGCCTGTAAGTTGCGTCCCAGTATTGGGCTTCACGGCGAGGCGCTCGGCGATCGTCGCATCAGGCGCAAGGACTGTACGAAGAGCGGCGTCGCCCTTACCCGTCGCATCGGCGACGAAGAGTTGGGCAAGACCCGTAGTTGCGGGGCTCCAAACCGCCGGTAACGCGCGTCCGCGGGACTGAATGGCCGCCAACGCAAGTGCCGGCGAAGCTTTCCGCATAGCAACGTCGGCGGCTGCATCGGCAAGAGTGTCGTTGCGATTGCCCGCCAAGGCAATGAGCCCGGGAGTGTCGTGCTGCAACAGCAGATCAAGGTAGCGATCGCGCAGAGCGGTCTGTCCGTTGTCGCGCAGGTTCTGGGAGCGCAAGACCCGAGCTTCGGAAGCAACGTCTCCCGCACTGTGATAAGCGTCCGCGGCCTGCGTGAGCGCCATATCGCTTGATTTCGGATGGTTCTTGATGAAGCCCTCAAGAGTCTGACCCAACTCGATATACTTCATCCGAGACCGCTGAAGATCGATATACGGCGAGACCTGTTCCACCGCAAGATCACCTGGCGCAAGCACAAGCTGCTTACGCCACGCTGCTTCCTTGTCGAGCAGTCCCGCGGAATGGGCGGCCGGAATCCAGATTGTGGCGAGCTCCTTGGATGAAGCGCCAAGGCTTTGCTTATCAAGCTCAACTGCAAAGGCCGTGCGCTCTTCGGGAGTGTAGAAGGTGTCAACCGCGCTGCCGACAGCGGCAATCGCGCGAGCGAAAGTCGCTTCCGCTTGAAGCCTCTGCACCTCGGCTTGTTGCTCTCGCCACTTGCTGTCAGTCACTGAAGCAACGCCTCTAGCCTGAGCTTGCGCGGAAATCATCGCCAGGGATGAGGCGGGCACATGTGCGGCGGTGAGGCTTTCATGGAGCATCGTGAAAGCAACGCCTGTGCGATGAAGACGCGTAAGGATACGAACGTACGTGATCGGATCGTCGCTGCCTTCGACAGCCGGGTCAGGAGAAAGAAATCGGCTACCCGCGGCGGTGCGCCCCTGCTCGGCGAAGCGCGCGGCATCCTGGAGAAAGTTCCACTGTTCAAGCTGCGACGCAACCAGAAA
>CAZZYB010000137.1:0-6259 GCA_964658125.1 uncultured Acetobacteraceae bacterium
CGCTCGATGTCGTTGCCCTTGAAGGTGGAGCCGTCGCCCCAGATGTTGACGTCGTCTTCCTTCATGGCCGTTACCAACATCGTGCCGGTTACAGCCCGGCCTAGCGGCGTGGTGTTGAAGTACGTGACGCCGGCCGTGGTGATGTGGAAGGCTCCAGACTGGAGAGCGGCGATGCCTTCGCGGACCAGGGGGAGGCGGCAGTCGATGAGGCGGGCTTTTTCGGCTCCGTATTCGAGGGCCTTGCGGGGGATTTCGTCGTAGTCGGCTTCGTCTGGCTGGCCGAGGTTCGCGGTGTAGGCGTACGGGATGGCGCCTTTTTGCTTCATCCAGTGGAGGGCGGCGGAGGTGTCAAGGCCGCCGGAGAAGGCTATGCCTACTTTTTGGTTTGTGGGGAGGGATTCGAGGATTACGGACATTCGGTGCAGACCTTTCAAGCAAGAGCAACGGCAAAATCTTTAACGCAGAGTTCGCGGAGGAAAAACGCGGAGGGCGCGGAGTTTACCCTCGCCGCTCCGATGGGTTAGGGTTTCCTATCGCTTGCTGCGGGCTTGTAGGCCGCCTCGGTTGCGGTGGCTGGGGATGCGCTTGGCTCCGCCTAGAAGCATGAGCACGATGGCTTTCTGGGCGTGCATTCGGTTCTCGGCCTGGTCGAAGACGATGGATTGTGGGCCGTCGAGGACTGCGTCCGTTACTTCGGCGCCGCGGTGGGCGGGGAGGCAGTGCATGAAGGCTGCTGAGGGTTGGGCGTGTTGCATGAGGGCTTCGTTTACCTGGAAGGGTTGGAAGATGGGGGCGCGCTTGGTGGCTTCGTGCTCCTGGCCCATGCTGGTGCACACGTCGGTGTAGATGGCATCGGCGGCGGTGGCGGCCTTGATGGGGTCTTGCGTCAGGGTGATGGAGCCGCCTGTGGTTTCGGCGATGGCCATGGCCTTGTGGATGAACTCGAGCTTGGGGCCGAAGTTTTTTGGCGTTGCGATCGTACAGTGTGCGCCTAGTTGCGCGGCGGTGAGCATGAGGGAGTGGCAGACGTTGTTGCCGTCGCCGATGTAGGTGAACTTGAGGCCTTCTACGGAGCCGAAGCGTTCTTCGAGAGTCATGAAGTCGGCGATGGCCTGGCAGGGGTGTTCGAGGTCGGAGAGGGCGTTGATGACGGGGACCTTGGCGTTGGCGGCCATTTCGGTGACCGTGTCGTGCGAGTAGGTGCGGAGGACGATGACCTGCATCCAGCGTTCGAGGTTGCGGGCGACGTCGGGGATGGACTCGCGCTCGCCGAGGGGGCTGGCGGTCTGATCGACGAAGACGGCGTTGCCGCCGAGGGTGTTCATCGCGGTCTCGAAGGTGAGGCGGGTGCGGAGCGAGGCCTTCTCGAAGAACATGACCATCTGCTTGGCGTCGAGGGCGTGGCGGAAGTCTTCGGGCTGCTTCTTGACCGCGTGCGCGAGTTCCATGATGGCGGCCATCTCGGCTACGGAGAGGTCGGCGATGGAGGTGAGGTCGCGGCCGGAGAGAGCCTTGGCGGCCTCGGTGAAGGCGGCGTCGGACTGGATGCCGAGGGTGACGGTTGCCTTGGGTGCTTCATCTGGGGATTGCATCATGAGGGTTTTGGTGGCCATGGGATTCTCGGTTAAGGGTTGTTAGTTCTTAGTTGTTAGTCAGGCGACCGTGGCTACGGCGGGTTGCGTGACGGCTGCCGTGTGCTGCGTTAGTAGAGAGTTGATGGCGGCGATGGCCTGGTCTACGTGCTTGGTGGTGATGAGGAATGGGGGTAGGAAGCGGATCACTGTGTCGTGGGTGCGGTTGGTGATGATGTGTGCTGCGAGCAGGCCTTCGTGGATGTGCTTGGCGAGGTCGGCGGAGTGGAAGTCGAGGCCTAGCATGAGGCCGGCGCCGCGGACTTCGGCGATGGTGTCGTGGGTCGACTTGAGTTTGGATAGTTGATTAAAGAAGTATGCGCCGATCTCCTGCACGTGAGCGAGGAGGTTGGTGGACTTGATTTCGTCGATGACGGCGATGGCGACGGCGCAGGCGAAGGGGTTACCGCCGAACGTCGTGCCGTGCATGCCGGGAGTGATGGCCCGGGCTACTTCTTCGGTGCAGAGGAGGGCGCCCATAGGGATGCCGCCAGCTAGCGGCTTGGCGAGGGTGGTGATGTCGGGGCGGGTGGTGTAGTGCTGGTAGGCGCACCATTTTCCGGTGCGGCCCATGCCGGATTGGATCTCGTCGAGGAGGAGGAGCGCGCCGGTCCAGTCGCACAGTTCGCGGGCGGTGGCGAGGAACTCTTCGGAGATGAAGTTGATGCCGCCTTCGCCCTGCAGGACTTCGATGGCGATGGCACAGACGTCGGTGCTGAACGCGGCGCGGAGGGCGGCTACGTCGTTGTGCGGGATGAATTCTACGCCGGGCATGACGGGCTGGAACGGCTCGCGGTAGGCGGCCTTGTGGGTGGTGGCGACGGAGCCCATGGTGCGGCCGTGGAAGCTGTGTTCGAGGGCGATGATGTTGGTGCCGATGGTCTTGCCTTCGGAGCGCAGCAGGCCGGCGTGGGCGCGGGCGAGCTTGAGGGCGCCTTCCCAGGCTTCGGTGCCCGAGTTGCAGAGGAAGGCGCGGTCGAGGCCGGTGATCTCGGTGAGCCGGAGGGCCAGCTCGGTGGTGCCGCGATGGTAGAAGAGGTTGCTGGTGTGGATGAGGGTTTGCGCTTGCGTGGTGATGGCCTTGGTGATGGCAGGGTGGTTGTAGCCGAGGGCGCAGACGCCGATGCCCGAGAGGAGGTCGAGGTACTCGGTGTTGTTCTCGTCGTAGAGGTGGACGCCTTCGCCGCGGGTGAGTTGGAGGGGGTAGCGGGCGTAGGTCTGGAGGAGGAGTTGGGACTCGGCGGATTGGAGCTCGGAGAGGGTGGCTTGCGGCGGGTTGGGCATTGTTAAGGCCTCGGTGGTGATGGTTCGGAATTCGTGCGACTGCGGGCGAGAAGCAGGTCCTTCGCTGCGCTCAGGATGACATTTCTAAAGGGAGTGATCGTCGGTGGTTCATGCGGCGATGACCTCCGTTCCGTCGGGGACGCGGCTGCTTAATAGGTTGGGGAGAACTGCGGCGGACTCTGCGGGGAGGATTCGGACGCGGGTTACGCCGTGGAGGAGAGCGTGCTTGCAGGCGTTGAGTTTGGGGAGCATGCCGCCGGAGACTATCGCTGCCTTTTCGAGGGCGGGGATTTCTTTTAGCGAGAGCCAGCGCATGACGTTGCCGTCCGCGCCCTTGACGCCGGGGACATCGGTGAGGAAGACGAGGGCGTCGGCTTTGGTGGCTACGGCGCAGGCTGAGGCCATCTCATCGGCGTTGATGTTGTAGTACTCGCCGTCGAAGCCGAGGGCGATGGAAGAGATGACGGGGACCGCGCCCATGGCCCAGATGGCGTCGAGCCAGCGGGGGTCGGTTGCGGCGATTTCGCCGACGAAGCCGAGGTCGTGCTCGGTTTTCTTTTTGCGCGCGCGAAAGACGTGGCCGTCGCCGCCGGTGAGGCCAACGGCGGACTGGCCGCATTGATCTAGGGCGGCTACTAAAGATTTATTTACGCGACCGCCGAGGACCATGATGGCGGCGTCGCGGGTTTCGGCGTCGGTGATGCGGAGCCCGGCGACGAACTCGGATTTTTTGCCCATCTGGGTGAGGAGCTTGGTTAGCTGGACGCCGCCGCCATGGACCATCGCGACCTGGTGGCCGTCCTGGACGAGCTCGGCGATGGAGCGGGCGCAGGTTTGGAGGAGCTCGGGTTTTTCGAGGGCGGCGCCGCCTAGTTTGACTACGAATTTCATGGGTTACTCCGGGGGAAGAAGAGCAAAGGAAAACGCGAAGACGCAAAGAACGCAAAGGAGCGCAACGGGATTGTGCGCGTCATAGGAGGCCTTCGCTTTCGTGCCAGCCGGCCATGAGGTTCATGTTCTGGACGGCCTGGGATGAGGCGCCTTTTAGGAGGTTGTCGAGGCACGAGATGATGACCAGGCGTTTGCCGTCAGGGGAGAGTTGGAAGCCGATGTCGCAGAAGGAGGTGCGGACTACGTGCTGGATTTGCGGTAGGCCCGGTGAGCGGCGGACGCGGACCATCGGGCTGGCGGCGTAGAAGTCGTAGAAGCAGTTTTGGATGTCGACCAGCGATGCCACTTCAGTAAGACGCACGTAGATAGTGGAGAGTATGCCGCGTGGGATGGGGAGCAGGTGCGGCGTGAACTGGATCTGGTCGGTGGTGAGGTTGAGTTGTTCGAGGAGTTCGCCAGTGTGGCGGTGGCCGAAGACGGCGTAGGCGGAGAGGTTGTCGGCGGCGTACATGAAGTGGGTGCTCTCGGTGGGAGTCTTGCCGGCGCCGGAGACGCCGGACTTCGCGTCGGCGATGATGCCGGTTTGCAGATCGACACGGTTGGCACGGAGGAGGGGAGCGAGGCCGAGGATGATGGACGTGGCGTAGCAGCCCGGGTTCGCGACCAGGCGCGCGGCGGCGATGGCGGGGCCGTGGAGTTCCGGGGAGCCGTAGACGGCTTCGTGCTGGAGAACGGCTGCGGCTGCCGGGTCGGCGTCCGTGAGTTTGTAGATGGCGCGGTTGGCGTCTTGCTGGAGGCGCCAGGCGGCGGAGAGGTCGATGACGCGGATGCCGCGGGCAAGGGCAAGCGGCGCCCACTCGCGCGCCTGTTCGTGAGGGGTGGCGAGGAAGAGGATGTCTATGCCTTCGCGCTGGAGGTGGTCCCAGTCCGGTGCAGACGAAAAGAGGTTGATGCGCAGGTCGTCGGCATTGGGGAGGCCGGAGAGTTGATGGTGGAGGCTGGTGAGGGAGATAGTGGTGCCATCGAGCTCTGCGCTGGTGCGGCTGAGGAAGACAGGGGGTGTTTGCGCGAGGCGTGGGTGGCGGAGCAGCAGGCGCGCGAGCTCGGCGCCGGCGTAGCCGCTGATCCCGGCAACGGCGGTGCGGAGGGTGGTTGCGGGAAGCTGCATCTCGCTAGGCAATGTGGGCCTCGATGCGTTGCTTCACAGCGCGGGCGGTGCGGGGGTTGGCGCAGATAACGAGTACGGTGTCGTCGCCGGCGATGGTGCCGACGACTTCGGGCCACTCTTCGTAGTCGATGGTGGCGGCGACCGGCTGCGCGCCGCTGGTGCGGGTGATGACGATGATGAGGTTGGCCGCCTGGCGGGCTTCGAGGCCGAAGTTTTGAAGGACTTCGTGGATGGCGGGCTCGTCGTCGTCTTCTTCGACACCGTTGCCGGGCAGCTCGTAGCCGTTGGGCCCTTTGGAGAGCCTGAGCTCGTGCATGTCGCGTGAGAGCGTGGCCTGGGTGACGTGGAAGCCTTTGGCGGCGAGCTTGCGGCGCAGAGCATCCTGACTGCTGATGGCTCCCTGGCTCGTGACCGAGGTCTTCACGAGGAGGTCGCGGATTGCGCTGTGCCGTTCACTCTTCAAAGTCTCTCCGTACGTCTAAATGAGAAAAGCGTGACGCATTGTGCCGTCACGCGCGATGCATAAACATTCAAATCTAATGTATAAATATTCAGGGACCCGTGTCAAGGGCCATCACCAATCCCAGGCTTCTAAATACTAGTGCAAGGCGTGACAGACTATCGCCTGGCGCGGGATGCGACGTATAGTGAACTATGGACCAGTTTCACGTTGAGCAAGATTTGTCCGCTTTCGGGCGGGCAGCGAACGAGATGCATCCGGCGAGCGCGAGCGGTGTCGCGGGCGGGAGTTCTTTGTATGGAACGGCTGACGCATTTCGTTATACATCCCTGATTGATCCGCGGTTGGAGCATGACTCCTGCGGTGTGGGATTTGTTTGTTCGGCGAAGGCGAAGTGTAGTCACGACATCCTGGAAAAAGCGCTGTTGGCGCTGGCGCGACTGGCGCATCGCGGGGCTGTCGCTGTCGATGGAAAGAGCAGCGACGGCGTCGGCGTGATGACGGGGATTCCGAAGAAGCTGCTGCTGGAGGCTACGGGTTTTGAGTTTGATCCTGAGGCCGAGCTGGGTGTGGGCATGGTGTTCTGGCCGGTAGGCGAGACGCGCGCGCAAGGTGTGCTGGAAAGCTGCCTCGCGTCTCAGGAACTGCGTGTGCTGGGCTGGCGCGATGTGCCGATCCACACCGACGTGCTGGGGGAGATCGCGCTGAACTCGATGCCGGTGATTCGGCAGGTGCTGGTGGCCGATGCGGCGACGCACCCCGGGGATGTGGGGACGGCCGATCTGATCGGGCCGGATGCGATGGAGCGCCGGCTGTATCTGGCGC
>CAZZYB010000137.1:6269-9023 GCA_964658125.1 uncultured Acetobacteraceae bacterium
AAAACAAAGGACAAGGACTGGGTGGTGGACCTGCGCGCAAGCAGTTTGAAGCGGCGTTGGAAGCAGGGGAAACGACGGGGTACGTGTGTTCGCTTTCGACGCGGACGATCGTGTACAAGTCGCTGTGCCTGGGAGAACATCTGGCGGAGTTTTATCCGGACCTTGCGAATGCGGAGTTCGTTACGAACTTTGCGATCTTTCATCAGCGTTATGCGACAAACACGCTGCCGGCGTGGCATCGCGCGCAGCCTGCTCGGAAGCTGGGTCATAACGGGGAGATCAATACCGTTTGGGGGAATCGCGCGCGGATGGCGGCGCGTGCGTCGACGCTGCCCGTCGAGTGCCAGCCGGTGTTTACGAAGGACGGTACGGAATCGACGAGCCTGGATGAGGCGATTGAGTTGTTGTCGCAAAACGGGCGGACGATTGCGGAGGCGGTGCGCATGTTGCTGCCGCCGGCGGTGACAGCGCGGGTGCATCCGTTCCTGCATTATCACAAGTCGATTTCGGAGCCGTGGGATGGGCCGGCGGCGATTGCTTTCAGCGATGGCGTTGTGGTGGGCGCGGCGCTGGATCGCAATGGGCTGCGGCCTTGTCGATATGCGATTACGAGCGATGGGCTTGTGGTGGCGGGCAGTGAGGCGGGGCTTGTCGATCTCGATCCGGCAACGCTGATTGAGAGTGGGCGGCTGGGACCGGGCGAGATGATCGGCGTGGATATGGCCGAGCGCAAGATTTATCACAACGAAGACATGATGGATGCCTTCGATGCGAAGTTCGACTTTACAAAGCTGGTGGAAGATACGCCGCTGCGCGGTGCGACGCCCGATGAGCCAATGGCTGTGGATGCGCTGGTCGCACAGCAACGTGGGTTTGGGTATACGAAGGAAGACGTCAAGATGATTTTGCAGCCGATGGCTGCGAGCGGCAAAGACGCTGTGTGGTCCATGGGCGACGATACGCCGCTGGCTTTCCTGGCGCGAGGGCCTCGTCCGCTGTATGCGTTTTTTCGGCAGAGGTTTGCGCAGGTGACCAATCCGGCGATCGATCCTCTGCGCGAAGCGATTGTGGTTTCGCTGCATACGCGCCTGGGGCCGTGGGCGCATCTTCTGGATAATCATGCACCGCTTCCGGGCATATCGCTGGACTCGCCTTTCCTATCGCTCGGACAGGTGAAGGCGCTGCGCGAAGGAAACTTCCCTCATGCGGAGTCGCTGCGGTTTGAAGAGCTGCCGTGTCTGTTTGCGGCTACGAGGACGCTGCGGCAAGGATTGGATGAGGTTTGTCAGCGAGCTGTGGAGCGCGTGCTTAGCGGCGTAAGGCTGATGGTGTTGACGGACCGGGGAGCGAGTGCGGAGATGCTGCCGATACCGATGGCGATGGCGACCGGTGCGGTGCATCAAGCGCTGGTGGCGTCGGGGCTGCGCACGATGACGGGCATGCTGGTGGAGGCGGGTGACTGCCGAGACATTCATCATGCGGCGGTGCTGATCGGGTATGGAGCTGGGGCGGTTTGTCCTTGGCTCGCGCTTGAGACGGCGCGGAGTTTCAACGGCGAGAAGGGTGTGCCGGAGGGTCTCGACCTTGAGGCGCAGATGCTTCATGCGCTGGATGCGGGCATTGCGAAAGTGATGTCGAAGATGGGGATTTCCGTGGTCGACAGCTATCGCGGGGCGGGGCTGTTCGACATCCTCGGGCTGCACGCGAAGATTGTGGATCGGTGCTTTCCCGGGACGCCGGCGCCACTGTCGGGGATTGGTTTTTCCGAAGTCGAGCGGAGGTTGCGCCTGGGATGGATTGGCGAGCCCGAGGCTCCTGCTGCCGTCGATCTGCCGGACTTTGGGTGGGTCCGGTTTCGCAAGGCCGATTTGTCGGAGCCGCATCGTTGGCAGCCGCCGAATGTGAAGGCTTTGCAGACGGTTGTGGGAAGCACAAAGGCGGGCGTCGCGGCGGAGAATCCGGCGGAGGCGTTCCATATTTTCAGCGATGGGCTGGATTCTCAGGCGGCTACGCTGCGGGACCTGCTGGAGATTCGGCCGGCGGGGACTCCGCTGTCGCTCGATGAAGTGGAGAAGCCTGCGGATCTGTGCACGCATTTTATTGCGAGTGCGATGAGTTTGGGGTCATTGAGCCCGGAGGCTCACCAGACGATTACGGCGGCGATGAATATGCTGGGCGCGCGGTCGAATACGGGTGAGGGTGGGGAAGATCCGGAGGTGTATCGGCCCCACCTTAGCGACGATGAAACTGTCGCGAAGATGGGTCACCCGAACGAGAGTGGCGGTTTAGCTGTGGCGGTGCTGGAAAGAATCGCGGCGCCGGCTGTTCATACTTCGCTGAACAATAAGATTAAGCAGATTGCTTCGGGACGATTTGGCGTTACGGCGGAGTACCTGGCGCATGCTGAGGAGATTGAGATCAAGGTGGCGCAGGGAGCCAAGCCTGGTGAGGGTGGGCAGCTTCCGGGGCACAAGGTTTCGGGGCTCATTGCGCGGCTGCGTCATGCGCAACCGGGAGTGCCGCTGATCTCTCCGCCGCCGCACCATGACATTTATTCGATTGAGGATTTGGCGCAGCTTATATACGACTTGAAGCGTGTAAATCCGAAGGCGGCGGTGGGCGTGAAGCTGGTGTCGAGCTGTGGTGTGGGGACTGTCGCTGCGGGTGTGGCGAAGGCTTATGCGGACTTCATCGTGATTGCCGGAAACACTGGCGGGACCGGAGCGGCGGCGCTTTCGAGCATCAAGTATGCGG
>CAZZYB010000138.1:0-8986 GCA_964658125.1 uncultured Acetobacteraceae bacterium
GGACGCGGAGGGACGCGGAGAAGCAGGTCTCTCCACGTCGGTCGAGATGACAGAGTTGTTTGGGGGGTGTGGAGGAGGAACTTGAAAACTGCGCTTGAGTTGGTGGTTGGCGAAGTCAGTTTCAGCCAGGTTTGGATTTATGTGTGAGGCGCTGTAGCCGGTGGAGAAGTGGCCACTCGATGAACTGGTAGGAGAGCCAGCCGACCGCGAGAATGGCGATGACGAACGTGACCTGGAGAAGGACTTGCGCGGGGAGCGAAATTGAGCGCGGGTGGGGATCCAGTTTGAGGAAGACCTGGGTCATGCCTTCGACGACTACCGCGGATGCGAGGTAGGCGGAGTAGGAAGAGTTGCCGAGGACCAGGAGCCATTTGCCGAGCGGGTTGTCGAGGGCAGGCGACCAGAAGACCATGCCTGCGACGACGGCTGCGGCTGCGAGGCCCCAGGTGGCTACACGAGCGACGACTTGAAGGTTGGCGACGATCATCTGCATGCCGTCGGCGGTGGGGAAGGGGAGGTGGTTGAGGGAGAACGAAATCGCTGTGGCGATGATGAGGAGTATGAAGCCGAAGCGCCTTTGCGGGCCGAAGCGCTTATAGAGCAAGGCGATGACGCAGCCGAAGACGAACTCGAGCAACAGCGGATTGAGAAGGGCGATCAGGACGGGGCGGCGGATGTCGATGACCGAACCGATCGCGACGAGCGCGAGAAGGACGGCGATGGTGATGGGTACGGCCAGGCGGGGCTTCATCAAGAGCACGAGGAAGATGAGGCAATAGAAGATCATTTCGAACACGAGGGTCCAGCTGAAGCCTACGAGGAGTGGGTAGGAGGGGTATTGCGTCCAGGGCAGGAGGAAGAAGGCGGGGATGTAGTTGCGGGCGAAAAGCTCGTGCCGCTGAAGAAGAACGAGGGCTGATAGCGAGGCGAAAACCCAATAGACGGGAAAGATGCGGAGGATTCGGCGCTTCATGAAAGTCCAGGGTTCGGGGGGATCCGTGGCGCGGAGGAGGATGGTGCTGATGATGAAGCCGCTGATGACGAAAAAGATGTCGATGCCGTAGGGGCCGAGGCTGGGGAGGGTTCGGCCGATGACGTATCCGCAGAACTCGCTGGTGTGGAACCAGGCTACGAGGATGACTGCGATAGCGCGGAGGGCTTGGAGACCGTCGATCTGCTGCACCGGTGAGGGCGATGGCAGCGTGGTGTGAACAAAGCGGAAAGGCAATCGAATCCCCGGGACTCCTGTCGGTGAGTCTGATATCGATTGTTCCATAAGCGAGGGGAGCCGGCTGTCGGGCATCGTATGTGTGCTGGTCGGAGGATATCTGCGCGCAGCTATGACCCTGAAACGATGCCGAAGTTGGATTCAGCTTTATGAGCGTGGGGCGGCCGGCTGCGAAGGCGGTGCGTGAGGCGATGGCGGTGAGCGATGCAGTTCAGTGTGGCGCCTGCGGCCCACAGAGACACAACCAAATCAATGGCGCTGCATCCTATGGCCTAGTACGGCCATTGCTCGATCATGGAAAATTCTTACGCTATGTGAGTTCTATGTCTGCCGTGTTAAGGGCCTACTTCGGTTATATCTTTCTTGTCTTCATGGTGCGTCTTGTCGGGCGCCGTCCAGGCAAACAGATGACTCCGTTTGAGTATGTGCTCATCTTTTTCATCGGCGGCTTAGCGCTTACGGCCATAGTGGGTAACGACGCCTCGCTGACGAATGCTCTGCTCGAGATTATCGCGATCGGACTGGCGCACTACAGCATTGCGTGGATACGTTCGCGTTCGCCCCGGGTAGCTCGGCTGGTTGACGGAACGCCGCTGATACTGCTTAAAGATGGGCAATGGCGTACTCAAACATTGAGCCACATGCGTATTCAGGACGATGATGTGATGGCCTCGGCGCGGGATAGCAGCGTCGCCACTCTCGACCAGATCGATTCCGCGGTATTGGAGCGGAATGGGGAAATCAGCATCATTCAGCGTTCGGGTCAATAGTGGATTCCCGTTACCTCAACTAGTTTGTCCTTAAGGAGCAGTCTCGTGTCTAATCTGCCTTTCACTAGCCCCGTCGAAGACTCCGTCCCTAAAGTAGATGGCGAGATTGCGGTCGGCGAGGATATCGAGTTTCAGCGGAAGTGGTGGCGCTTCGAGCGTTACGTGTGGATGTTTTTTACGGCGCTGATTGTGCTGGCTCTTGCGGGTGTGCTGGGGCGTGGACCGGTAGCGAAAGCCCACATGCAGTCTCCGGATAACGCGATTCGGGTTGCGTACGACCGCATCCAGCGCACAGGCACGCCCTCTGTGTTGAGGATTGAATTGGAACGGCCTGCTATTCAGAATGGGGCGATCCACCTCTACGTGAGCGAGAGCGTTACGCGCGAGCTTGGAGCGCAGCGCGTTGTGCCGCAGCCTCAGTCCACCGTCACGGGAGATGGAGGGTACACCTATACGTTTCCGGCGAGCGCACCACCCGCGGTTATAGAACTGGCCCTTGAACCCAGCGGTCCTGGCAGGTTTCCGTTCAAGGTCAGTGTCCCCGGGGGCGATGAACTGAACGGTCATATCGTCGTACTTCCTTAAATGTGCTCGGGCTTGCCGGTGCGAATTTCAAACATGTACTCAGGGTGACAGTTCAATGGCTACCATCGTCTATGCTTTTGTCGGCTACATCTTTCTCTTACTGACGGTGCGTGTTCTCGCCCGGAGACCGGGTGCTCAGATGACGCTGTTTGAGTTTGTCATCGTTTTCCTGATCGGGGGAGTCATTATTCTGGCCACGGTCGGAAAGGACCGGTCGATCACGAACTGTTTTCTTGCGATTCTGACGGCCTGCCTGATGCACCGGGCGGTCTCCTACTTCAAGAGCCGGTATCCTGCGTTCGGCGCGGTGGTCGATGGCTCTCCGCTGGTCGTGCTTAGAAACGGTCACTGGGTGCGTGAAGCTCTGGAGAGCACAAAGATCGATCCGGAGGATGTGATGGCTGCTGCGCGGACAAAGGGCGTGAACTCGATATTCCAGGTCAAGTATGCAGTTCTCGAACGCAATGGGTCGATCAGCATCATTAAAACCGAGAGCTAACGCGCTCCGGGAAGGCCTGAGCATAAGGGCATCGCCCTGGATAGTCCATCAATCGATTTGCATTTTTGAACATCTTCTCCGTGCGATGTTTCATCTGAACAGGAAAGATTGCACGTTCATCCGCCCTTAGGAGTAAGGATGCATGTTGTCATTTTCGGCCTGACGGTGACCTCTTCGTGGGGCAATGGCCACGCCACACTTTGGCGTTCGCTCATCCGTGCGATGGCGCGCCGTGGACATACTGTGGTTTTTTACGAGAAGGATGTGCCCTACTATGCGGGCGCTCGCGATGCGTGGGATGTACCTGCAGGCGTGCGGGTGCGCCTCTACGAATCGGCCGAAGAAATAGTTCACGAGGCAGAACACGAGCTCGCTGATGCGGATCTTGCAATCTGCACCAGCTTTTGTCCGGACGGGATCCTTGCGTCAGAGCTCATCCTCAACTCCTGCGCCGGCGTTCGGGCTTTCTATGACATGGATACGCCGGTCACGCTCGATCGCCTCCGTGATGCCCATGCGGTCGAGTATCTGCCTCCTGGTGGCCTCTCCGATTTTGACCTGGTGTTGAGCTACACGGGTGGACGGGCGCTGACGGAGCTTCAATCGCAACTTGGGGCTCGCTATGTGGCGCCGCTCTACGGCTGGGTCGATCCAAGTTCGCACTATCCGGTTGAGCCGGTCGAGAGATTTCGCGCGACCCTCTCGTATCTGGGAACTTACGCGGCCGACCGGCAGGATGCGCTCACGGAGCTATTCATCGAACCCGCTCGCCGCTTGCCGGATGATCGATTCCTGATTGGCGGAGCGCAGTATCCGCAACATTTTCCATGGCTGAATAATGTTTTCTTCACGCAGCATTTGGAGCCCGCTCAGCACCCCGCTTTCTTCTGTTCAGGACGAGCTACTCTCAACGTGACGCGCAGAGCCATGGCGGAGTATGGCTTCTGCCCGTCGGGCCGATTGTTCGAGGCAGCCGCGTGTGGTGTGCCTATGCTGACAGACGGTTGGGAGGGGCTGGAGACGTTCTTCACTCCCGGCAGGGAAATCCTCCGGGTAGATACCGCGGATGATGTGCTTGATGCATTTTCAATGGCCGATGCGGAGTTGCGACAGATCGCCGATGCGGCTCGGGAGAGAACGCTGCAAGAACACACCGCCGACCGCCGCGTGCGGGAGTTAGAGGTGCTGTGCGCGCGCGCTGTTTCGGCAGAGCAGCGTGCGACAGCTCCGGAAATGATGGGGTCTCATTGATGTGGGGAATTATTCCAGCAGCAGGTGCGGGCAGCCGGATTCAGCCGCTGGCCTTCTCCAAGGAACTGCTTCCAGTGGGAAGCCGCGTGGAGAGCGGCAACGAACGCCCGCGGGCCGTTAGCGAGTACCTTGTCGAGCGCATGATTCGCGGAGGTGCGGATAAGCTGTGCTTCGTGATCTCTCCGGGCAAGACGGACATTTTGGAGTATTACGGATCACGGTTGTGGGGCGCAGATATCGCGTATGTTGTGCAACCGAACCCGGGAGGCTTGTGCGACGCGGTTTTCAGGGCGATTCCGTTGCTACGGGAGGACGAGGTGGTGGTGATCGGTTTACCGGATACCATTTGGTCCCCCGATGATGGACTTACTTTTCTGCCGGATGATGTTTTGTCGTTTCTGCTGTTCCCGGTTGAACATCCGGAATTGTTTGACGCGGTCGTTACGAGAGAAGATGAGTCGGTTGAAGAGATTCAGGTGAAGCAGCGCAATGCGCGTTCCAGTTGGATTTGGGGCGCCATCAAAATGCCGGGGTACGTATTTCATCAACTTCATACGTTGTGGTGCCGACCCGAGCGACGGGACGAATACTTTGGCACCTTGGTGAACGCGTGGCTTTCCGAAGGTGGACGGGCCGTGGGCGTTCGCGCGGGTCAGGAGTACGTAGATGTTGGGACGCTACATGGGTATCGCGCGGCAATTCGATTGCTGGAGGGAGATAACCACTGTCCCGCAGACGGCCGTCCAATAGAAGACGTAGAAGGAGAACATGAGTCAATCACAGCAGTCGCTCCTTGAAGAGCGGAACTCTCCTGCGGCCATCGAAGAACAGGTGGAAGCGCTGGGGCCGTGGTTTCATAACCTGCGGCTGAAAGGGGTGCAGACCGCGCCTGAACATTTCCTGGGTGACTACCCGGAGGTGAAGTTCGAGCGCTTCCGTGACGCGATACCGCAAGACCTGACGGGAAAGACGGTGCTCGATATCGGCTGCAACGCGGGGTTCTATTCGCTTGAAATGAAGCGTCGAGGAGCGGCAAGGGTGTTGGGAATCGATACCGATGAGCACTACCTGCGGCAGGCGCGTTTTGCCGCTGAAGTATCCGATGCGGACGTTGAGTTTCGCAAGTTAGCTGTGTGGGATGTTGCCCAACTCGGGGAACGATTTGATCTGGTCATTTTTATGGGAGTTCTTTATCACCTGCGGCATCCGCTGCTGGCACTGGACCTGATTCATGAGCATGTGGCCAAAGATTTGTTCCTCTTTCAAAGCATGCAGCGAGGTAGCCGAGAAATCGTGGAGATCGCGCCCGATTACGAATTTAATGCGGCTGCACCGTTCGATGAGCCGGGTTATCCGAAGCTGCACTTCATCGAAGAACGTTACTCTCATGACGAGACGAATTGGTGGGTACCGAATCGCGCGTGTGTAGAGGCGATGTTACGTTCGTCCGGTTTCGCGATCACCGCTCAGCCTGAAGATGAGGTTTATCTCTGCCGCTGGCAGCCTGTAAGTATTCCGCCGGACGGTCCGCATTGCGTGTATCCGGCCAGGTCACCGGCGCGGTGATGATTTCCGACGGTGTTTCGGTTGTGGGCTTTGCGCTAGGGAAAGCTGAAGAGTTGCTGGGGCAACGCGATCTTGCTTCGGCGCTGGCGTGGTTCGATGTAGCGGAAGGGCTGGGCGAAGACCGCGATCGCTGCGCGGGGGGCCGGTGGGCGGCGTACATGCTGAGTGGCGACTTCGAGGACGCATGGCGCGAGAGCGATGCTATCCGAGGCAGAGGTAAGTTGGACCCCCACCGATTCTGGAATGGAGAAGATGTGCGCGGAAAGCGCGTCATCGTCCGTAGCTTGCACGGCTTTGGAGATGCGGTACAGATGATGAGATATGTTCCGGCGCTGCGGGAACTTTGCGATGAGTTGATCATCGAGGTTCCACCGGCACTGCGCGGGTTAGCGCCCTGCTTCGCGGGTGTAGAGCACGTGATTACGTGGGGTGATGATGCGCCCGCGAATAGTCCGGAGTGGGATGTGCAGATGGAAGTGATGGAGCTGCCCTACTTCTTTCGGACACAGATAAGGGACCTTCCGATAGCGACGGGCTATCTTGCGCTTTCCAGCGAGAGCAGGGCAAGTGTTCAGCGGATCATGCGCGGCGACGATCGGCCACGGGTTGGGATTGTGTGGGCGGCGGGTGAGTGGGATCGCTCGCGTGGCGCGCCCTTCGAGTTGGTTGAGCGGCTTGTGAAGAACACAGGATGCGAGTTCTGGAATCTGCAGGGAGGGCGTGAGCAGAGCGCGTGGAAATTGCTTTCGTACATTCCGGGATTGCGTGATGCCGCGGAATGCGGCGAAGGAATTCTTACGCTCGCTGCTGTGATTCAGAAACTTGATCTGGTGATTACAGTGGATACTTTGGCGACACATCTTGCGGGAGCGCTGGGAACGCCTACTTGGGTACTCTTGCAGCATGCAGCTGATTGGAGATGGATGGTGACCCGCAACGACAGCCCCTGGTATCCTTCGCTGCGCCTGTATCGCCAGCCCGAGCCCGGCAATTGGGATGCGGTGCTGACGTTGATCGAGGAAAATCTGGAGCTCTGGTTGAAGCAGCAAAACCGGGCTAGTTTGCGGGCCTGAATGATGGATGAGATGACAACTCCGCGACGGCGCTGGGATGCATACGATGCCTATCTGATCGACATCGATGGAACGCTGTTAAATTGCACCGATGCCGTCCATTATTTTGCGTTTTGCGACACGCTGACGATGGTGGCCGGGCGGCCGCTCAACCTGGATGGCGTCATCGCGCACGGCAATACGGATGTTGGTATTTTGCGGGACGCATTCAAGCTGGCTGAGGTGCCGGAGGACGTCTGGCGTTCGCGCTTACCGGAGGCGAAGAAAAATATGTGTGCTTTCGTGGAGCGCGAGAAGCATGGTCTCTGCGCGACTGCGCTGCCGCTCGTCTCAGAGGTTCTGCGGCATTTGAAAGCGCGTGGCGCGGTGCTTGGGGTCGCGACTGGAAATCTCGAGGCGATCGGCCGGTTGAAGCTGCAGCAGTGCGGTTTGCTGGAGCACTTTGACTTTGGCGGATACAGCGATCGTTTTGAATACCGAGCCGATGTGTTCCGGGCAGCGCTACAGCAGGCGCATGCTCTGGCAGGTGATTCGGCTGCTGTGTGCGTGGTTGGAGATACACCTTCAGATATTCAGGCTGCGAAGGCGAACGGTCTCGATGCGATCGCGGTTGCGACGGGGGTGTATTCGCTTGAAGCGCTTGCAGCGGAAAGGCCCACCTTCTGCGTGGCTTCTCTTGGAGAGTTATTTAATTAGCTGCATGTGACAGGCCTGCAACTATGGCTTCGAACTCTGCCGCGCGGTGTACCGAGGTGTGATGCGCGAGGATTCGTTCACGCGCACGGCGGCCCAACTGAATCCTGTCCGAATCGGGCAGATAGCGGATGAGGCTTGCTACTTCATATTGGTCTTTAGGCAACAGGATTTCTTCTCCGGGAGTGAAGAACGTGTCGAGCCCTGGCCAGTCGTCCGAGAGGATGGCCGCCCCGCAGGCGGACGCTTCGAAGAGGCGCACCGAGGGTGAGTAGCCGGTGGCGACCATATCGTTGCGCGTAAGGTTGAGTGTGAATCGCGAGGACGAGTAAAAGGATGGGTGTTCCGGGGGCGCGAGGTGCGTGATCCGTTCGACATTCTTGTGCCACGCTGTGTCTTTTGGATAGAGCGGACCGGCGACGATGAAGCGTGATTCGGGTACCACGATCGCAGCGTCATTCAGCAGGTGCATGAGCTTGGGTTGCCGATCCAGTGCATAAGTTCCGAGATAGCTAAGGTCGCATCTGTACTCGTCGCGAGGTGCGGTGGGTTGATAGAGACACGCGTCGACGGAGCAGTAGAAGGCTACTGCACACGGGGAGTGGAAAGTCTCTTCCAACTCCCGGAGGGCAGGGCCGCCCGTGAAGCTGAGATATGCCGCGTAGTGCGGGATAAGCGCCGCTTCGAGATATTCGGTGCGCCCGTGAGCGCGTAACTGCGCGAGGGTTATTGGAGTGTCGATATCGTAGAAGATCAGAGGGCCAAGATTGGCTTCAAGTAGCTCGCGAGTGGCGACGATTGCGTCAGGGAAATACGAGCCGATGACGATGACGTCAGCATCGCTGCAAAGAAGGAGCAGGGAAGCAGCGTCGCGCGCCCAATCCTCATAGAGATGAACGGTGCAGTACTCGGGCCGGGGGAGGTCGCGATTGTTGTGGTACCACTCGACGTCTTTTTCGACGAAGTGAATTCGGTGGCCACGCTGCTGTAAAGCCTTGCACAAGGAACGATAGGTCGTCGCGTGTCCGTTGCCCCATGACGATGTGATGGTGAGGCCAAAGAAAACGATCTTCATGCGGGCGTTCCTTCAATGTCGGGTTCGAAGACATTCGCGCGATGAAAGCCGGGAACGTGGTTCCAGTCTGCCATAGTGGCGGCGGCGCGTTCCTGTGCGGGCAACTCTCCGCGGCGCCGTGCCAGGCACTCGCGGAATGCGAAGTCCGCCTGCGCTGCACGTTGCGCATAGGTGTGATCGCGAAGTCCGCGAGCATGAAACGCGGCTCCAATGCGACGGCGAGCGGGAGCGTCGTATCGCTGCAAC
>CAZZYB010000139.1:0-8985 GCA_964658125.1 uncultured Acetobacteraceae bacterium
GGTTGCCGCCAAAGCCCTGACGAGCGGCGCCGTTATAGGGGGTCGTCTCGCCGCCACGGTTCTGAGTTCCGGCGAAGCCCTGTTGCTGGCCGCCCGAGAAACCGCGCTGCTGGTTGAAGCCCTGGCTACCGCGGTTATCAAAGCCGTGATTGCCCAGATTGCCGGCAAATCCGCGGCCGTTGATTGTCGCGCCGTGGTTGAAGCCGCCGTGGTTCACGAACTGTGCCGGAGGATGCTCGTTGAAGCTCCGTCCGCCGGGCCTGCCGTTGAAGCCCCCGTAAGGACGGTTGTAGAAACCTCCGTGAAAGCCATTACCGAAGTGGTTGTAGGCGCGATTGTAGTAGAAGCGGTTGCCGCCCCAGTATCCGCCGTAAAAGCCGGTGCCGAAGTAGCCGAAGCCATAGTTGATGCCGCCGTAGTAGCCGACGGTCGGTCCCCAGTAGCCTGCGTTCCAGAAGTAGCCGCTGCCGCCGTAGCCCCACCATCCGGGTGTCCACAGTGCGTTGGTGTACGGAGGTTCAACCCAGGCTCCGGGAACCCAGTAATAGCCGCCGCCGTTCCAGGCCCAGTAGCCGGGCGTCCAGATATAGCCGTCGCCGGGAATTTCAGGCTGGTCATACTCGGGGATCGGGGGAGGAGCGGTGCCGACCAGGTTCGCTTGGTCCTGCGGGTAGCCTTGGTCCTGTTGCACGGTTTCCGGATAACCCTGCTGCTGCGGATACCCCTGATCCTGTTGCTGATAGTTCGGGTCCTGCTGCTGCTGAGGATAGCCTTGGGGCTGGCCGTACTGCGCGAGGGCGGCAGCGGGGAGCACGGCGAGGGCGCCTACAACGGCGGCAGTCGCGAAGGTGGAGCTGAACTTGCGCGTAAATCGCATGTTTCTACCTGTCCTGCCGTTCTTCGATGCCCACGCCCATTTTGCGGGTTGCGAGAACTGCAAGTTGAGAATTCCAGCCTGACAGAGATCGTCCTGGTCTGGCTCTCTGTTGAATTAGACACATACTAAACCCGTTAGTTGCGAGAAGTTGGGGGGCCGCTGGAAGGTTGTATCCGTGGCCCCGTAAACAGCGCTTTTGGGCACGTAACATGGACGCCGGACTTCGTATCGACGAGTTCCGTGATGTCCACATCGCAGGCGGTGGAGATGAGCGCGTAGGCGTCGTCGCGGGAGAGGTGCGGGTAGTCGGGGTTCTGGTCGGATAAGAACGTAATCATGTTGCGTACGGCGATTTCGGTGGCCTTTTTGAGGTCTTCGTCGAAGCCCATCGCGATGTACTGGGTGGCCGTCTCCGCTCGGGGCCATTCGAGCTTCTGCTGGGTTGCGGCGCCCTTGTGGACGATGAATTTGAAGGTGCCGGTAAGGAAAGTTTCGAGCGCCGTAATGTCGACCTCGCCGTTTCCCTGACCGGCGTGCCCGTCGCCGGCTTCAAAGAGCGCGCCAGCGGCAAAGACCGGGTAGAAGACGGTGGAGCCGACGGTAAGTTCCTTGTTGTCCATGTTGCCGCCGTGGACCCACGGCGGCGCGGAGTTCCATTTACCCGCAGACGCCGGCGGAGCAATACCGATCGACCCGAAAAAAGGGTGCAGGGGGATGGTGATGCCGGGACCAAAGTTGGCGACCATCTTTTTGCGGTCGAGCGGAATGATTTTGGACTTGCTATAGGGATAGTCGTCGGGAAGGAAGCCGCGACCCTTGCCGAAGCCATTGCAGGCCCAATTTGTGTCGAGGCTGATTTTGAGGATGCGGACTTCGAGGATGTCGCCCGGTTCCGCTTCCGCGATGGCGATGGGGCCCGTGAGGATGTGTCCGCCGGGGCCGCGGTCTTCTTTGGGGACTTTCGCGTAAATGTCCGCCAGCCACGCGGGGATATCCGCGTCGGCAACGCCCTGCGATTTGAGGCGTTCAGGCGGCCCGCACGTAGAGGCGGTCTGGATTGTCACAGTCTCGCCGCTGTGGATGGTGAGGACGGGTTTGGCGGTCGCGGAGTAGAAGCCCCAGGCGACGGTGGTAGGTGTGGCGAGCAGCGTGCGCGTCGTCTGGGCGCAAAGCGCGAGGGGCAGAAGAGCTGCAGCGAGGAGGAGTTTGCCGGGGTGCATGGTCTGGTATAGCACGGGTCTGTGCTCGAGAAGTGCGTCTTGGACTCCAGATGACGCATATGTGCCCCCACAACCTGTAGATTGCGCGTACCATAGCGCTACCGGGCCACAGACTCAATAAATTTGCTGGAGGTTGAATCATGGCCCCGTTGCGCTCTCTTCGTCTTTTTCTTTGTTGTTCGATTTTCTGCGTCGCCGCCCTGGCGCAGGCCCCGGGCAAAGTGGACTTCAATGGCGATGTTCAACCCATCCTGCGCCAGAACTGCGTGGGCTGCCACGGTCCGATGAAACAGAATGGCGGCCTTCGCCTGGATCGCAGGAGCTCCGTGCTGAAGGCGCGCCGCATTGTGCCGGGAAATAGTGCGAACAGCATGGTCTATCACCGTACGATTGGGGAATTCGGTGCTCCCATGCCGCCCACCGGGGACTTGAAGCCGGAACAGGTCGCAACGCTCAAGGCATGGATCGACCAGGGAGCGGATTGGCCGGACGCGTATGCCAACGAAGTGGATAAGGCGCCATTCGAATCGCAGGCGATTGCCATGGCAGAGATGCTCCGCAACGCCGATCTTGCCGGCTTCATGAAGGCCGCCACCGCCCGGCCGGCGCTCTTGAATGCCAGGGGCCCGGAGGGCTCAACCCCGTTCATGTATGCCGTGTTGTACACACATACGCCCACGCTGGCGCAGTTGTTGAAGATGGGTGCCGACCCCAACGCACACAACGATGCCAACGCAACAGCGCTGATGTGGGCGGCGCGGGACCTCGCGAAGACGCAGTTGCTCATCGATCACGGGGCGAATGTAAATGCAGTGTCAGACGACTTCAGAACGCCGCTGATGATTGCCGCTCGCCGCCCCGGCGGAACCGCGGTTGTGAAACTGTTGCTGGATCATGGGGCAGACCCGAATCCGAATAAGCGGCCCGACACCGCGTCTTCGCCGCTGCTGGACGCCGTGACCGCGGGGGACTTTGCAACGATGGCTCTACTTCTGCAACGCGGAGCGGAGATCAGGTCGGATGCGCAGGCCATCTTGACGCAGGCCATGTATGCCCCCTGCATCCAATGCGTCGACCTGTTAGCGACAAAGATTACGAGCAAGGATGTGTACACGGGTGCGCTCGAAGACACGGCAATCTTCGGCAACGTGCACGCGATTCAGCTGATGCTCGACCACGGCGCGGATGTGAAGGGTTACGACGTTTTTGGAAGGACGGCGCTGATGTACGCGGCCGCTTCGGACCTGCTGCCACTGGATGCCGTGAAACTGCTGGTGGCGAGCGGCGCAGATGTCAATGCTCACAGCAAGCATACAAAATCGGGCGACGCCGGCCTGACCGTCCTCGACATCGCGAAGCGGCACGGCGACACGCCCGTGCTGCAGTTCCTGGTGGCTTCGGGGGCTAAGCCCGGTGAGGCACGCCCGGCCATGCTGCAGGCTAGATTCAAGAATGAAATTCGCAGCTCGATCCAGGATACCCTTCCGCTCCTACAGCGTACGGATGTAGCCTTTTCAAAGGGATCCGGTTGCATATCCTGCCACAATAACAGCCTTACCGCGATGACCGTCGGCATGGCTCGGAAGCAGGGGTTCATCGTCGACGAAAAGATTGCGTCAGCTCAGGTCAAGGTCAATGTGGACTTCCTGATGCACACGCGCGACCTCATGCACCAGGGGTTCCTTGTCCCCGTGGGCGATACGTTCAGCGAGAACATCCTGTCGTACCTGCTGCTGGGACTGAATGCGGAAGGCTACAAGCCCGACCTGAACACGGATGCGGCAGCGATGCACATCATGTGGCGGCAGTCGGCCACGGGACAGTGGCTCCAGCCACACGCCGACGTGCGCCAGCCGCTATGCTCGGAGTACATCGGCAATACAGCCCTTGCCATGCGCGCGTTGCAACTCTATTCGCCGAAGACGGACGCCGCCGTTTACAAGAAGTCCATCACGATGGCCGCAGAGTGGATGGCGGGTGCGCAGTCTTTGAACAACGAAGATAAGACGTGGCGGCTGGTTGGTCTCGCCTGGGCGGCCACTAACAAACCGGCCACACACCAGGCCATGCAGGAGTTGCTCGCATCACAGAAGCCGGATGGCGGCTGGTCGGACCTCCCGTCGATGCAGAGCACAGCCTATGCCACCGGAAAAAGCATGGTAGCGCTGCGGATTGCGGGCCTGCCCGTGTCTGACCCGGCGTATCAGCGCGGTATGAAGTGGCTGCTGGACAACCAGCAGCAGGACGGCTCATGGTACGTGCAGACGCGCGCCATGGCGTTCCAGCCCGACTTCGACGCGGGCTTCCCCGGCGGGCACGATCAGTGGATTTCGTCAGCAGGCACCAACTGGGCGGTGATGGCGCTAACCATGGCTCTCCCCGACCCCAAGACCGTGATCGCCTCGCGAGGAAGATAGGTCAGGCGACGCCGAGCTCGGTCTTCCACAGCGCAAGTTGACTCGTCCGGGCGGCCAACCCATTCAACCCGCCGTTCAGCGCACGGGTGACGCCCACCACATCGTCTGCCTGCGCGTGAGGAAGGCAGCCGCACACGATGAACTCGGCCACACCGCACTCCAGCGCGTGCAGTGGGTCAACGATCAGCGCCGGATCCGTAAGAATGTTGAACCCGGCGGCATTGCTGTCCAACTTGGCCTGAAGGCTGGTGACGCCATTGCGGCCCGTCACCTGCGAAAGGCCGGCGCCACGGAACACGAACCCGTCGGTGCTGGGCGCGGCAGCATTGCCCATCCGTCCGCCATAAGCAATTTCGCCGATCATCAAAGGGTTATGCGCCGCCGTCGCCGCCGTGGCCGCGGTAAAGTGCTTAGGGAAAACCACCAGCAGCCGCTGGGCCGAGTAGTTCATATTTTCCAGCATCTCCGTTCCACCACCGCACTCCACGGTGAACTGCGCCATGGCGTGCGCGACCAGCAGCGGAGAGTCGACACCGTAGGTGGCAAACACCGCATTGGCGGTCGCGACGATGCCTTCCAGCAGGCCGGGAGTGTGCTGGTCCGCGTTGGGCCAGAGGTGTTGCATGTTTTCGAGCGTGAGCATTTTGTACCTCTCTGATTAAATGCTGAAAGCAGGCCCGAAAAGTGACAGGGTGTTGGCGGCCATTCTACGCCCCGACTGTCTACGCAGGGGACAGAAATATCGGTGACAATGGAACGCGATAAGAAGGTGGCTTGACTCATGATGTTTGCTTCGTCGCTGAGGCACGATTTTTTGCCTGCTCTGCAGATTCACTTCATTGGAATTGGCGGTATCGGCATGAGCGGGATCGCGGAGATCCTGCTCACGATGGGGTACGCCGTGTCGGGCTCCGACCTGCGAGCCACCCCCACGACCGAGCGGCTCGAAGAACTGGGCGCCATCATCTACTCGGGGCACGCGGCGGAGAACGTCATCGCCAGCGATGTTGTGGTTACGAGCACCGCTGTGCCGCAGGACAACTCCGAGGTGCTGGAGGCTCGGCGGAGGAAGATTCCGGTGATCCAGCGCGCGGAGATGCTGGCCGAGTTGATGCGGCTGAAGTACGGCATCGCCATCGCAGGTATGCATGGCAAGACGACGACGACCAGCATGATAGCGGCGGTGCTCGCAGGCGGCGCGCTCGACCCTACCGTCGTCGTGGGTGGGCGTGTCGACGCGATGGGCTCGAACGCGCGGCTCGGCAAGTCGCACTACCTGGTGGCCGAGGCCGATGAGAGTGACCGTTCGTTTCTCAAGCTCTCGCCGATCCTGGCCGTGGTGACGAACCTCGATCGCGAACACATGGATACCTACACCGACATGGCCGACGTCGAGCGGGCGTTTGTCGACTTCATGAGCAAGGTGCCCTTTTATGGTTCGGTGACAGCATGCATCGACAACCCGATGCTGCGTGCAGTGCTGCCAAAGGTGGCGCGAAAAATCTATACGTACGGTGAAAGCAAGGACGCAGACTTTCATCTGCAGATACTGGAGAAACCGCGGGATTGCCATGCGTCGTTCTATGTGAGTCTGCATGGGTTGATGCTGGGGCCGTTTCGGCTGCATGTTCCAGGGCGCCACAATTTGCTGAATGCAACGGCGGCGGTCGCTGTTGGTCTGCAGCTCGGGATTTCACCAGACGATATCGCTGCGGGGTTGGAAACTTTCCGTGGTGTCGACCGGCGGTTCCAGATCAAGGGCGAGCAGCGCGGTGTGACCGTCGTCGATGACTACGGGCATCATCCGACGGAGGTGATGGCGACGCTGGCCGCAGCGAAGGAGTGTGGGTATGGCCGTGTGCTTGTGCTGTTTCAGCCGCACCGGTACACACGAACGCGCGACCTGATGGACGAGTTCGGCAAGGCGTTTGTGAATGCGGATTTCGTAGTCGTGCTGGATATTTACGCGGCCAGCGAGCAGCCGATTCCAGGCATCAGCGGCGAAGGTTTGGCTCTGGCGATCGAAGGCCCGCGGGTAGTCTATGCGAACTCCATCCCCGCGGGCGTGCAGCGCCTGGTTGAGGAGGCGCACGCTGGAGATATGATTCTGACGCTGGGCGCGGGGAGTGTGTCGCAGGCGGGGGCGATGTTGCTCGAAGGGCTTAGAGGTTAGAGCCGGGGACGATTCCAGCCAACTCCTTGGGCAGGACGAGCACGTCATCGGTCTCGCCGGCTTTGTAGGGTTGGAGCTCGAACTTGCCATGGTTGTTGGCGACCTTGAACAGCAGATGGTCGGGGTACAGCATGTCCAGAACAGCCGCGCCGCGGGAGCCCGGCTGCATTTCCATCACGATGGGCGGGCGGTCGCGCCAGAGGGTCTCCTTCATGCCGGCGAGCGCCTTCACTTCGTAGCCCTCGACGTCGATCTTCAGCAGCGAGATGGGCGGCAGGTTGTTGGCCGCAAAGAACTCATCGCCACGCACCACCTCGACAGAAATAGGCTCGGCAGCGGCGTTGTCGGGGAGAATGTTGCCAAGCGTTCCAGTCCCTTGATTGGCGCCAGTCGGCGGAAAGTAGCTGCCGGTTTCCGTGTGGTCGCCCATCGCGACGGGAAAGATAGTGGCATTGGTCACACCCGCGTGCGCGAGCTTGCGCTTCATCTCGTCGCGAACGACGGAGAAGGGCTCAAACGAGAAGATCCGGTCGGCGTGGCTCGACATGTAGAGCGTGTGGTGGCCGATGTTGGCGCCGACGTCGAAGAAGTTGACGGGCTTGCCCTGGCCGTGGAGAGCGTCGGCCAGAGCGCCCAGAAGATGCAGCTCGTTGGGCGACATGGACCCGTAGTAGAAGACGATCCAGTCGATATAGCTGGTCAGGTTCCCGGTGTACTTTTTGCCGTAGAAATCGACTTCGAAGGGGTAGGAAGGACCGCGCTCGGGGTGGGAAAAGGCGCGTAGAATTCGGTCGCGACCGCGGACTCCCTCAAGATGTCCGATGAACCGGAGAATCCGGTGCTTTAGTGACGGCTGCATCAGGTCATGGTAGCGCATTGGGCCTTCCGGGGTGCGGTGCGAGTTGCGAAGCGGATACCCCGTGCGAGTTCCACAGCGAACGACCGTGCGGGACATTTATATTTGTGGCTGGCGGTTCTCCGCGGCCTTGCTCGGGCTGGCGGACAGATGAAGTTGATCCTAAAACGTGGCTCAAAGGCGCCTGCTGCGCCGGAGGAGATGTACGCCTCGGACGCTCCTTGGGCGGGTCGCGGACCTGCGCCCGCCGGTGCGCTGCATCGCGCGGCCGCAGAGCCCTTTGCCTCCATGGATCAAAGCGAACCCGACGAGGAAGAACCCTATGTGCCCGTGCGGGGCAAGGCAAGCTTCCGCGTTCGCGGCATGCTTCGCACCATCGCCGGGCGAGTGGTCCTCGGCGGCATTGCATTTGTCGGCCTCGGAGCGGTAGCCACCGCGGCGATCCTGACCCGCAGTTTCCTTTTGCATGATGAGCGGTTTGTGATCCCGGCTTCGGCCAATATCGAGACCTTGGGCAACACCCACCTGACACGAGGCCAGATGCTGAGCGTCTTCGACGCGGATGTAGAGCGCAATGTTTTCCGCGTCCCCCTGGCGGACCGGCGTGCCGACCTGGAGCGCTTGCCGTGGGTGCAGCGCGCGACCGTGATGCGGCTGCTGCCGAATACGCTGCGCGTGTCGGTCGAGGAGCGTACGCCGGTAGCATTCGTGCGCCAGGGGACGACGATCGGGCTGGTCGATGCCAGCGGCGTCCTGCTCGATATGCCGGCGGACGCTCCCGGCGATCCGCATTACTCGTTCCCCGTGCTGACGGGGATTTCGGCGAGTGATCCGATATCGACGCGGGCAGCGCGGATTGAGATCTACCGGCGCTTTATGAAAGAGCTCGACAGCGCAGGCGGCAAGGTAACGGACTCTCTCAGCGAAGTCGACGTTTCGAACCCCGAGGATGTGAAGGCGCTGATCGCGAGTGGAAGCACGGACATCATGGTGCACTTCGGCGATGAAGAATTCCTGACGCGTTATCGGCATTTCGAAGAGCACCTCGCGGCGTGGAAGCAACAGTATCCGAAGCTGGCCTCGGCGGACATGCGGTATGAGCAGCAGGTCGTTCTCGAGATGGCCCCCGGTGCGGCTAAAGCGAAGACCGACACGGTGGCATCGAACGCAGCCGACGCGCCGCCGGTGGCTACGGAGGCTCCCGTAAAAGTGGCGCCAAAGCTTCCGGTTGTTCACGCAGCGCGCGGGCCGGTAGCGAAGCCTGTGAGCGCGACGGCGCCGAGGACGAGTTCGGCCAACGCAAAGATGTTTGCGGCGCTGGTGGCCGCGCGACAGAAGCAGGACTCGGTACGCAAGGGGCAGGAACCGCGATGAATCCAAAAACAGAAAATCTGATTACCGTGCTGGACGCGGGGAGCTCGAAAGTCTGCGTGCTGGTGGCC